>NZ_JBSGVZ010000007.1:0-24494 GCF_053608705.1 Peribacillus sp. NPDC055009
CTTGCGATTCTCTTCAATAAAAAGCACTCACTATTTATTAAAGAATTCTGCCCCGATAGTTCCATAAGAAAAGGAGCTGCCTTAAAGACAGCTCCAATCTTCAGCTAACGCACCCGTTAGTTTAAGTACTTCAATTCACATTCTTTACTATCATCATAAAAAAAGGGTTGCCGCAGCAACCCTTAACAATTCAGATAACATCAATATTGTCGTATGTCTAGCTGTCTGAAGTGCTCTTTTTAATCACTTGTATTGATTATTTTATTTATTAATGACAACATTTTTATGATTATTAAATTTAATATCAAGTTACTAAAACAAACTATTCTCTACCCTCAGGGTGTATTTAACACCTTTCTATACCGCAAGCCATTCCTTCTGTCATTAAATTAAGTTTTTGTTTGTTTATTTCTTCATTAATGAGTTGTTCTAGTACTTCCTTTGAGCGAATACCTGCGACTACATTATCCCCAATAATAAGTGTCGGAACTGCAGTGATACCTACTTCTTTAATAGCATGTTCCAAGGCTTTTTGGTGTTTTTCTCGGTAGGTTCTTTTCTCAAGTGCTGTCCGATATTCTGCCTCATTAATTCCAACTTCTCCAGCCAGTTTTGTTAGTACATCAACTTCTCCAATATTTTGTTCTTCTTGGAAAAAGGCCCGAAGTATACGATCGTTATATTCATTCCCCTTCCCTTTTTCCTTAGCATATTGAAATCCTTCGAATGCCAAATGCGTGTGTGGCTGTGGTGAAACATTTGGAAGAATGATAGGGATTTCCATTTGCTCAGCCATCGGATATACCGATTGTTTCCATGACCTTTGTAAATAATCACCCTCAGGCCTTAATGTTTCACTTGGAAAGGGTCTCAACTCAAAAGGCATCCATTCTACTTCCACATCTTTTCCTTTGATGGCTTCTTCTAGTGGTTTTTCTGCTAAGAAACAAAATGGACATACATAATCTGAATAAACCTTTATTTTTACTGTCATGTTATATTCCTCCCCACATCTATGTTTAAATTACCCTCTACTTTTTATAAAACCATGTTTTTTTGCTCCCCAAGAAACCACTAAAGCAATCAAGATGATAATCAATAATGTCCATGGTATAGAATCGGCTCCCATCATATTAAGTAGAATTCCTCCAACTACGCCACCACCTGCAATCGCAAGATTCCAGAATGTAGCACTGATAGGAATTGCAATGTCCACGGCTTCCTCTCCAGCTGCGTGAGCAAGTGCTGTTTGAAGTAGAGTTCCTGCTCCACCAAATGATACTCCCCACAATCCAACTGATAGGAATACAATAATTACATTTGCGCTGTTAATCACTAGTAAAAGGGATGCTACAGCAAATACAATTAGACTGACTAGAACCATAAGTCGAAGCTGTCGGTCAATGAATGCTCCTACTATCCATATACCTATGAGAGCTGTCAAACCAAAAACAAGTAATACAATCTCAACATAATTCCCGAGCCCAACGTTAGCAAGAAAAGGGGCTACATAAGTGTAAAGGATATTGTGTGCTAACATCCAAGCTAAAATAACAAACAGAATTGGTATGACGCCTGGTGTGCCAAATAATTTACCTATTGAAGTACGTTTTCCAGATGCCTGACCTGGGAAATCTGGCACTTTCCAAAGTATCCATCCTATTAACATAAGCGATAAAATCGACATAATTCCAAATACCAAACGCCATCCCATCATTGCTCCTAGGAATGTACCAGCAGGTACACCGATTGATAAAGCGATAGGAGTACCCGCCAAAGCCACTGCCATTGCACGTCCTTTGAATTTTTCTGGTACCATGCGCATAGCATATCCTGCTATCATACCCCACACTACACCAGCAGCTACTCCAGCAAAAAAGCGAGACACAAGTGTTAAGACAAAATTTGTAGATATTGCCGTAACCGTATTAAAAATTAAAAAGACGAGAATCGTTAAGAGTAAAAGAGGACGGCGCCGCCAGCTCTGTGTGGCTAACGCAACTGGAACTGCAGCGACTAAAGAACCAACACCATATAAGGTAACTAACTGGCCCGCTAAAGCTTCCGAAATATTTAGCCCTTCTGTTATTTGCGGTAGTAAACCTGCAGGAAGTGTTTCTGTCATGATCGCTATAAATCCTGCCATTGCTAATGCTAGTAAGCCTAACAATGGAAATGATTGTGATTTAGTTTTTTCCATTTTAAATCTCCTTTAATTTTATATTGGTTAAATGAATGATTATTAACTCATGATCAAATCATATTTAATTAGATAATTGTTATACTGTGTTAATCCTATTGTAATTATCATTCACTGGATTAAGACATGTCCTCACCTCATTGCAATAATTTAACAGGTATCCCCTGTCACATTTGTATTGTAGTATAAGTATTAAATTTAGTAAAATTGAAATAAACGAACATATAGTTCACCAAAATCGATACTTAATGGAGGATGTAATTATTTATGGAACTTCGTCATCTAATAACTCTTAAAACAATTGTGGAGAAAGGAGGATTTAAAAAAGCTGCTGAACATCTTGGTTATGCCCAATCATCAGTGACAACGCATATTAAAGAATTAGAAGAGGAGGTAGGAAAGCCTTTATTTGATCGGCTAGGAAAAAAGGTCGTGTTAACCCAATATGGACACCATTTTCTTCCTTATGCTGTACAGATCATCGACCTTTATTCCCAAGCATTAAATACGAATGAAGAACCCACAGGTGATCTTACTATTGGTATATCGGAATCACTTACTATTGGTAGAATTCCTTCAATTCTTCTAGAGTATAAAAAAGCTTATCCAAAAGTTAACCTTTCACTTAAATCGATAGAAAATTATCATATAGCTTCAAGTCTTCAAAACGGTGACATTGATTTAGCTCTTATATTAGAAAAAGAAGATTGGTCTCTTCCTGAACTTTCCTGTGAAATTCTAAAAAGAGAAAGAATGGTATTGATAAGCCCACTAGAGCAAGAAAACACAAGAACAATATTATATACGGAAAGATCATGTAGTTATAAATCTGTTTTTGACCACTATATAAATTATAAACAAATGGATGTTAAAGAAAGTTTAGATTTCCAAAGTATTGAAGCGATTAAGCAATGTGTCAGAAGTGGCTTAGGGATTTCATTGGTACCATATTTTTCAGTGAAGGAGGAATTAGAGAACAATAAACTAAATGGAGAAGAAGTAGCATCAGAACATCCTGCCATTTCTACATTCCTTGCATACCATAAAGACAAATGGCTATCTCCATCGATCATTAGCATGATTACTTTAATAAGAGCCAATGCAAAAAGTTGGGTATAACAGTTCTGCAAGGAAGAATCCACTAAGTAATAAAGGAAGTAAAAAGAGAGAAATGCGACCATATAGGTACTCATTTCTCTCTTTTATTAGAACTGTTTCTTCTTAAACTAAACTCCCCCGTTAGTGCCATAAGAAAAAGAGCTGCCAAAGCAACTGTTAGTGGGACAAGGAAGGATTAAGTGTATAGTTCTTTTTTTAAAGCCTTAATTCCATCAATTACACTTTTTACATTTTCATCATTATTCAATTTGTTTCTTGCATGGAGCAAAACTGGTCTAACAGATTCCACAGATCGTCCAAAATCGTACATCCATTCATATCGAGGAACCATCCAAGTATGAAAATGGTGAGTAGTATCTTCATTATAAAAGTAATAAACATGTTCAATCCCTAATACTTCCCTTTGAGCTTTTCTAATCTTAGATAGCAAGTTTATGTAATCAACCTTTTCTAAGTCATTTAACTCGTCAAAGCACTTAATATGGCGTTTAGAGGCTAAAATTACTAAACCTTTAATGGGATATGCAACGTCTTGGTGAGCATGAAAATATTCAGTTTCGACTATTACACCACCATCCGGCTCTATTTCCCCACTTGTTAAAGCACAACTTAAACATTCGACTTCAACTGTTTTTCCATTAGACAAAGTAATTTCCCTCATAATTCCCTCCAAAAACAAAATATTATCTCTCTTAAAAATATAAAAATAAACAAACCCTTGTTGAGCTATCCTGCCCCTTTAGTTTAAGTACATTCTTTCACAATCTCTATTTTTTTAACATTAATATCCAAAATATTTAATGTAAATTATCAAACTTTATTACAGAGCAACACCAGTGAATCAAAATCTACTGAAAAGTGGGCTTCAGCTAGTAAAATGCCTAGGATTGGGGAGTATGGTAAATAATTTGCATGTTATTATTAATAAGTAAGTAGATAAGAGCAATAGAAAAGGTGGAAATGCATATGAAGAAGACAGTATTAGCATTCACAATCTCAGGAACGTTAGTAGGATTAAGTGGGGGATACGCAATCGGTTTTTACAATGCTGACGAAAGGCAAGATGAAAAGCAAAATGAAAAGATTATCGCAGAAATAAACCGTCTCTCAAAAATTAAGGAAATGCCAATAGTACACCTGGACGAGCAAACATCTGAAGTATATATGGGTAGAGAAAAACTGATTGCTAATGAGGGTGAAGAGAATATCATTTCTGAGACATTTGAAATCAGTGATATCGACAATGGTAAACTCCTTGGGGAGAATTCGCGAGGCGAGGGCGAAGACATTACTTTTGATAAAAAGGTATTTACTACCAGGGGATTCAAGCCAGACTTTGGTAGCATTTACCGCGTGGGTTGGGAAGAATCCGATTATAAAAACAAAGAATGGGACAAAGTTGTTGTACTCGAACAGCTAAAGTAAGATTAGAGAGTATGGTAAATAATTTTTATGACAAAAAGTATCTATTACTCGTATAAATATTACTTATGTAGAGCTTAAATCAACAATTACAAAGAAGTTTAGAAAAGTGAAACAAGAATTTAAAATAAGACGGTACTTTTAAAGACCGTCTTATTTAGCTTTTAAAACAAAGTTTGATTATTTTTGTGTTCCTTAATGAACTAACGCACCCGTTAGTTCATTAAGGATCAGGTTGCCTCAGCAACCTTATTTATTTTGAAGTAAAGCACCCGTTAACTTAAGAAGATGTTAAGGTAATAAATTCTTCGACATCTTTAACGCATAATTCAATTCCTTTTTCCCAAAAGGCTTCTGATGTAATATCTTCCCCTAAATGCTTCATTACTAAATCTTCTGTTGACATACTTCCTGAATCACGAAGCAAATCTAAATAATCTTTTTCAAATTCTTTTCCTTTTTCCTTTGCCTTTGCATAAATACTTAAAGAAAATAAGTACCCGAATGTATATGGGAAGTTGTAAAATGGGGATTTGGTCATATAATAATGTGGTGTCCAAACCCACGAATGGATAGAAACATTATCAAGAGAACCTTCATATCCTACATCTATTGCTTCTTGCATTAGTTCATTTAAACGTGATGATGAAACAATACCCTCTTTACGTTCCTCGTAAAATTTCTTTTCAAACAAGAACCTAGAATGTATATTCATGAAATTCATCACACTACGTTTTAATTTTTCATCAAGTAAAAACAATTTTTCTTTAGTGGATTCAGCTTTTTCCATTGCAGCATCTAAGATGATCATTTCGGAAAATGTTGACGCAGTTTCTGCAATACTCAATGGATATTGTTTATTCAATCCATTAACCGGTTTCATCGCATGGTTATGAAATGCATGACCTAATTCATGTGCTAAGGTTAAAACATTGGTAATTGTACCACCATATGTCATAAAAACTCTTGATTCTCCTGAAAGTGGGAACCCCGCACAAAACGCAACAGTCGATTTATTTGGACGATCTGCAGCCTCTATCCAACCTTTATCAAATGCCTGCCGAGAAAAACTTTCTATTTCGGTTCCAAATTGACTAAAATGCTCCAAAATAAAATCCACAGCATCTTCATATTTTATCTTTTGTTTACCTTTTGTAACAGGAGCCCAAAAGTTATACGTATGCATTTTTTCATCGCCATTCATTTTTGCTTTTTGATTTAGGTAATTTGTAAAAGGTTTTTTGTATTTACTCACGGCTTTCCACATTGCATTCAGTGTTTCCTCTTTGATTCGGTTTTCAATCAAAGGAACTTTTAGTATATTTTCTAATCCTCTTTTTTTGTACACTTGTAATCGGAAACCTGCGATATGATTCAGTATTTTGGCAAATAGTTCTTCTTGCTCGTTCCATTTATCTTCCAAAGCCCTATGAGACTCTTTGCGAACCTCTTCATCAGGGTGTGAACGTAAATTTATCGCTTGACCAACAGATAATTCATTTTTTTCTCCGTCGATTTGAACATTAACTCTAATACTACTAACAAGTGAATTATAAAACTGCCCCCAAGCATGATAACCATCTACCATCAGATCTGAAACTATACTTTCTTCTTCATCTGAAAGATGCATCTCAGCCTTTTTACGCCATTCATTAAATATGAACTTATAGTTATTTAAATCCTCAGTATCTAGTATCCCTTCCCACAAACGTTGATTTGTGTTTACAAGTACTTTTTGTACTTTTTTAAAAGCAGACTCAAAACGAGCATTTATAGAAGTTGTTTTTCCTCGTAGTGTTGTAGCATTTTGATCCTTTGGGTTTTGTGCAAGAAGACAGGTTATAAAAGAATTGGATTGTGATAGGTTCATTCGAATGTCTATTATGAATTCAATAATTTCTACAACTTTTAATGATTCATTTAATTCTTTTGGAGTATGAAAAAACATCAATTTTTCTTCAAATTTAGAAACTTTGATTTCCAAGTGTTTTAAATTTTCACGAAATTGAGATGATTGATTTCCATCCTGAAACACTTCATCCAAGCTCCATACTTGAAGATACTTTCTTTCCTTCATTTGTTTACCCCCTAAAAATTTAAGACTATGACCCTTCGACGAACATACATTCTCATCATAACATAATCTGTAATATTATGGGTGTTAATGAACTAACCTGCCCCGTTAGTTGCATAAGAAAATGGAGCTGTTTCCAACCCCATATTTGTTAGTTCAACAAGATAATAACTTTTGTAAGGTAGTTCCATACATACCTGCTTTCATTAGTAAAAGAAAGTGACAACCAGGGATGGGTGCCTTTACAATTTCATAATCTCTTTGATTTCGTTTATTAATAGTATTCCTTTATACACACTTATAATTTCATTCAAATTGATTAACTATCTTTTTAAAAAAATATTGTATTTGTTAGTCTTCTTATTAACAACTTGTCCAAACCAATCAATACTTTCCTCATAGAATGAATACAAGTAATTATACCGAAATGGAGGAAACAAACCAATGAGTGACACAAATTTTTCAAATGATTCTCCAGGCCCAAAAGGAAAATTAATTACTGGCCATTCAAAGGAGTTTATTTCAGATACACTTGGCTTTCTTACCCGTTTAGCAAAAGAATATGGAGAAGTTGCTAAAATTCGTTTTGGACCTTTCCATAATGTTTACCTTATTTCAAATTCAGATTTAATTAAGCAGGTACTTGTAACAAAACAAAAATCCTTCTTGAAATCAAAGGACTTCTCTGCTTTAAAACCAGTACTCGGAGAAGGCCTTCTTACAAGTGAAAAAGAAATTCACATGCGCCAAAGAAGGCTTATTCAACCCTCTTTCAAAAAGTCTCATATTAGCAATTATGGTCAGGATATGATTGATATAACAATGGACTATATTTCCACTTGGAAAAACAGAGAAGAAAGGATTATTACGGAGGATATGATGAGCCTTGCACTGGGTATTATCAGCAAGACCATGTTCAGCATGAACCTCAAAGAAGGATATGGCATGCTCGGGGATCCTATAGAAGCCTTCATGAGAATTGCCGTTAAAAGAATGCGAACACTTCAAATGCCACTATGGGTTCCAACTAAAAACAACCGTGAATATAAAATTGCGAAACAGAGACTTGATAAGGTGATTTATAGCTTTATTGAAAAACGTAGAACAGAGGCAGAGAGACATGAGGATATGCTTGGGATTCTAATGGATGCTCGAGATGATGAGGATGGCTTAGCTATGACAGACAAGCAGTTACGTGATGAGTTAATGACCATTTTCCTTGCCGGTCACGAAACAACAGCAAATGTGCTTTCCTGGACCTTATACTTGCTTTCCCAACACCCTGATGTGGAAACTAAACTTTTCAATGAAATAGATAGCGTAATCGGCAACCGTAATCTAACAACTGGCGATTTTATGAAATTAACATTCACACAAAATGTTATCTATGAATCAATGCGCATATACCCGCCTGCCTATATCATACAACGGGAAGTGGCGGAGGATGTGCTAATTGGAGGGTATCTTTTTAAAAAAGGCGATATGATCCTGTTGAGTCAGTATGTGATGCACCACAAGCCTGAGTATTTTGATAATCCAGATTCCTTTAAACCTGAGCGATTTGAAAACAACTTTATGAAAACCCTACCTCCGTTCGCTTACTTTCCATTTGGCGGAGGTCCGAGAGTTTGTATCGGTAATCATTTTGCAGTGATGGAAGCTGTGCTTGTCCTAGCATGCATTGCTCAACGATATCGGATAAGGCTGGCGCCTGACCATCATGAAGTAAAGCCACTTCCGTCTATTACACTCAGACCGAAGCGTGGATTGCGCATGGTAGTCGAAGATAGAAATATAGGAGGTTTCCAACCAGAAGCTTCTGAAATTTAAATGAATATAAGTTGTATTAATGAACAAAATTGTCACTCTACACCTAAGGTAGATCCCCCCTTTAGTTCCATAAAAAAGACTGCAGCATCAACCCTAGCTTTTGAAGTAAACCAGCTAATAGGATGTCAATATCTTTCTCTGAAATTTTCATTTCCCTTATGATATACTATTTTTGGCCATGCCAAATACCCCTCCAAAACCCTTTGGAAGGATTTTTCTCTGTTTCAGAATCAAAGGTCCGGTAAGTAATAAAACCCAATAACAAAGATACGATAGGAATAATTATATACTGTGGCCCAAAATAAAGGATGCTAGACCTAATAATAGAGTTAGCATCCCATAAGGATTTTGTCCTTTTATAGTATTTAAATGCACAATATCCTCCGGGGTCAGACCTTCGTGTTCGTACTTAGTTATTATTCGTTTAAGTATCCCTTGCACCATCCCTTGAAAAATGATGTATATAACAAAATTAAGCTTACTATTATTGTTAATTATTGGTTATCTTGATTTGTAAAAAAATTGCAGCAACATCACCATACCCTCTTACAACTTCCCTTATATTAAGAAGCCAGTTTTCGCCCTGTAATTCAACTAACGCACCCGTTAGTTCATTAAGAAAAGTGCTCTCATACTAACTGGGTAATTTACCTAATGAAAATTAATTAGTAAGCCATTTCAATTACTTTTTTGATATGGTCCTCATTTGCTTCTATTTCAACTTTCTTACTAAGATACTTATTAAGTCTAAGGAATTCTGGTAATATACTTACCATCTTATTCATTATTTCATTGGAATTACGACAACAATCCCAACTTTGCAGAAGAGATAATTGCCATTGATTTAATTTACTTCTCTTGCCCTCAAGTTTTGACCAAATTCCATAAGAGCTATCTAAATGTTCTTCTATTTCCATATACCAACCAGATACCATCAGCCAACGTATTCTATCGAAATTAGATAGAGCATAATATATTTCATCCCTCATAACAGCTCGGTAAGTTTCGTGTATGAAAGCAAGAAGCTTTCCTCTACAAAACTCAACTTCTTCCGATGAAGGTTTATAGACCAGATTTGATGATTCCTTTATTACATTACTAATAATATTAGTTGGGTCATAAAGAACTTTAAGTCCTTTTAACCAGATAGAAGGTACAATTTCGTTAGGTGAATGATACCAGCTATCAACTTTAACAAAGCAATCATAATGAGTAACAACAACGGGTGAAGAAGGATTAAAGTCTTCGTAAAATAAAACTTCTCCCCAATTTTTTGCTCTATTCTTTTTATCTTTGATAAAATATGATTTCTTTTCAGAAGTCACAATAGTGTGTAAATCGACATCTGAATAATTATCAATGTATCCTTTTGCTAATGAGCCACCAAGATAAATAGCCAGCACATTTGAATCTGTTTTTATATCTTTTAATGCGTTCTTCAAAATAACACCACGATGTTTTGGTAAAGATTCATCTCTTTCTAAATGTTTACTTACAAATCCCACTCACAAAACCATCTCCTTTAAAAAATCCTTTAAAGTTACTTATATTCTACATATAGGGGGAAATTCCTTGTTAAACTAGCCTGCCTTTGGCTCCATAAGAGAAGGGCAACATCATCATCAGCCCTAATTACCTTTTAGTCTAATATCTAAATATCTTAGTTTAAAGTAGTGTTCTAATATTATCCCATCCATATACAATTTCATTGAGTTTCTTCCCAGAAATGTTAACCTCAATGGTGTCTATTTTTTTACCCCCAAGAGTCTCATAAAAAAGACGAGAACTATTATCTTCAAGCACTAAAACTATCATTGAAAAAATTTTTTTTTGTTGGAGTTCTTCTATTATTGGTTTAACCAATAATTTCCCTAACCCATTTCCTTGATACTCTTTTAAAATATAAATAGCATATAATTCACCAGTGTAATCAGGGTATTTACCAGATCTTTCTTTACCACCAGAAGAAAAGCCAACAATTTTCCCTTCCTCGTTTTCTGCTACAAATACATCGCTATTAAGAATGTTCCCTTTCCATAATTGCTCTCGTCCTTCATAAACCAAATTATTTAAGTATTCGTCTGGAATGATATTTGCATATGTGGTTTTCCAACTATCAACGTGTACTTTAGCTATCCCTTTGACATCGGTTAACACAGCTTTTCTTATCCTCATTAAACCACCCCTGTTTTTCTATATTTTAACATTTGTAATTTCGCAAATATATAATTTTGAAATGTTTCCTTATGGAACTAACCTGCCCCGATAGTTGTAGAAAGAAAAAACTGCCCTAAAGACAGCTCTGATCTTCAGCTAACGCACATGTAGTTCACCAAGGATATCTATTTACCTTATTGTTGATTAAAGATATTTACTGAATGGAAACTTTTATTAACTAGACCATTTCCTATTTGTTTTATAACACCTGCATCACGAAGTTCTTCATTATCAAAGTTCACGAGGTCAGACATATTTACCCATTTACAGTCTATAATTTCATCTTCTTTAATATCTAATCATCCTCCAGTAACTTCTCCAGTAAAATGAAAAAGAACAACTTGATTACCAGCACTACTGATAAGGTTATAAATACCAGTAGTGCTAGTAAGTTCCACATCAAACCCTGTTTCCTCTTTTACTTCCCTTCGGGCTGCATAGAGAATGTCTTCACCAGACTCAATTCGTCCACTAGGAAAATTCCACTTATTCATTAACTGCCCCGTTAGTGCCATAAGAAAAAGGCTGCCTCAGCAACCTTCCTTATTGAAGTAAAGTACCCTTTAATTAGACAACAAATTAAACTTATCGATTTATATTCTTAGTCATACCAATGGTAAACTTCTCAAATCCAAAAGTTTCATAATATGATTCCAAACTTTCTACACACATAAGTTGAGGAATTACTCGATTTTGCTCACAATGTTCAATCATTCGATTCACAATTTCTTTGCCGATTCCTTTGGACTGGTAGCTCGGTAGTACACACACTCCACATACCACTCCAGTAATCACACCATCTGAAATAACACGTCCCATACCCACTAACTGTTGTTTATCAAAAGCATAAATTGCATACCAGCTTTGAGTGCACATTTGTTTCAAATCATTAACTGTTAATTTAAGTGAATTCCATCCTAAAGATTCATATAAGGTTAGTAATTGCTTAAAATTTTCAGGTGGTTCTATTGTATAATGTATAGGTTTTTCCATTTAAGCACCTCCCTGGATTTTTATATCTTACAGCTTAATCTCAACACATAATTTGTATGATTTTCACATCCGCAATCCTCCCCCGTTAGTTCCGTAAAGAAAAAGCCGCCTTAAAGACAGCTCTGATCTAAAGCTAACGCACCCGTTAGTTCATTAGTAAAGTTCTATTCAAATAATGTAACTTTTGGGTCTATCCCATAACAATGAACAAGCATAGAGTGTAATTGGCCTCTGTGATGATAAACGTGAGCTACGATCTCTAACAACCATTCATATCGTGAGTATGTAACACCCCAGTAAGAAGTAATTTCCTCTTGAAGTTCAACTTCTGTAAAATTCATAAATTTATCTTCTAAAAATTGATGAGTTTTTATCAATGCTTCTTTCATCTCACTTAGACTCTTATATGAAACATTTGAATAAAATTTATTCATCGTGTCTTGAGATACCCCATCTGAAATAAGCGAATCAGCTTCACAAATAATAGCAATGTGTTCTAACAGCTCTCCTATGGAATGCTTATTGGGTGTAGGTCTTTTTTGCAAGTCATTTTCTGCTAACTTTTCTATCATCTCAACAATTGTCGTTACAGCGACTTTAATTTGATGCAATGCACATTTGATGCAATGCACTCTTACATTATGTATTCATCTTATCCTCCTTTACTTCTAATAAATAAGAATATAAATTCATATTTCGTTTTAGCTTAATCCTTAGTCAACTATCCTGCCCCTTTAGTTGCTGCCTTAAAGACAGCTCCGACCTTCAGCTAACACACCCGATAGTTCATTAAGCAGAGTTATTATTTTTCTTCTACATTACACAAATCTTCTGCTATCTGCTTTATTCTTTTAAATCCAAGTCCTTCTCTTTGCTCTAAGGATAACGGGTGTTGTGTTGGTTCTAATTCTATAGAAGGACGTAAACCTATTGGACGAGTGTGAACCATTGTTTTTAAGTTTAATGTTTCAGGATAACAAGGAATAGAAGTTTGCAGCCAACCAAACATTGGTTTCAAATCCTTTTCTCTGCCTTCAACTTCCCAATACTCCATCATTTTATCAAAATTCGTTTCACTTAATGAAACCCAAACATCCCAAATAAAAGGACCTTCCCCATCTATTACTGGAAGTTCAATATAGCCACGAATAAAGAAATATTCATCATCAATAATACACACATCTTCATTCATCTCAATTCGTTTTTCTTGTTCTTCGAATGGTACTTCTTCATAGTAATCAGGAACAGGACTTCCATAACTCAAGGGAAGTTCATCGTGATAGTTTCCACAACTTTTACATTGATAACCAACTTTATAATTGCTCATTTTACATCCCCCATATATAAAACAATAGCCTTATCTTATTTCAATATTAACCCAAAAAGATAATGCTAAGTTTGATAATTTTGCGTGATACGTTGGTTGAATAACATAGAATTCTTATTGAACTATGCTGCCCCTTTAGTTCCATAAGAAAAAAGAGCTGCAAAGCAACTCCCTTATTGAAGTAAAGCACCCGTTGCTTAATAACACAGTGCTTAAATCTTTTACGGATGGTCTCTAGTCTCAGCATACAAATCAATCATATATTCACTATTATTTTCTGCCCCTTCTTCATCAAGTTCAAGGTCATCAATCCATTGATAATAATGTCCCAGCTCGTGGGCAATAGTACCAAGAATAGCTGCAAGTGCATTATCTCGCCCATTCTCCGCCAATAATTCTAAATAGTCACCAGTAGCTATTCTTATATATGGTTCTTCACTTTTGTCAAAAGGACCAAAAAATGTACCCGATACTAATTCTTTATCGAACCTGCTTTTAATTTGATAATCTTTTTTTAGATATACAACAACTCGAATGGGAAATTCAAATTCTATCCTTAACCACTTTGCAAATTCTAGACAAGCCCTTCTGACTTCTGGATAGACGCCTTGTTCACATCTTATTCTTAATCCTTGTCGTGGGTAATCTTCCTTCATTTAACCACCACCTCTAACATACCTCTGCTATACATAAAATAAAAAGGAATTATGCCTTTTATTTATTAGACTTCTTTAACTAACCCTTTAGTTCCATAAGAAAAAGGCTGCCTTAGCTCCTCCCTATTTGAATCAGGAATGAATATGGTAGTCTTTTAAACTGATTTTAGTTTTTCTTTTATGGATTGTAATTTTTTGAATTTCTTATCGTAGCTTTGTCTTTCTAACATCTTGTTTACTAATTCAATGGCATCTTTTTTGCGATTTGCCTGCAAATAAGCTTCAACTACCTCGTCAAACCCTTTAGAGTACGGAAACTTTTCTTCTTTTGCTAGTTCAAATGATATATCAAAGTAATCAGTTGCCTTTTTACATTGTTCTAACCTTAAATACATTCTGGCATTAGCTAAATTTAATTCAGCACGTTCCAGATTAGTAAGTGTATCTAATTCTAATGCTTGTTTTCTTAGATCAAGGGCTTTTTCATATTCCTTTTTTTCTTCAAGATAAAAAGCTTTGTCATAGAAATGTCCAAACTTTGTTAAAGGTCTTTTGGATTTATAAATTCTATATACGATATAAATTAGAAGTAATAGTAATGCTATCAAGTATTTTTCCCCCTAAATTAAATCTCCTTTATTGAAGTAAAAGCACCCGTTAGTTCATTAAGAAAAGTCTCCGTTTGTTGTATATTTGTAAATTCAAGTAATTCATTATGAGCCTTGTTCTCTTAGAAATAACGCTACCTGTTCGTTTCCATATCGCTCAGCAAATGAGAGAGCTGTATTTCCTTCATCTTCTTTAACGTTGATGTCTGCACCTTTTTCCACTAAATACTTTACTGTTTCTAAATTCCCGTAGCAGCTAGCTATAATCAATGGAGTAGTTCCATCGCTAGACCTAATATCAATTTTGGCACCGTTATTTAACAAAAATTCCACTAGTTCTATACGATCTTCAGAGGCTGCTTGATACAAAGGGGAAAAACCGTAATTATCCCTGGTATTGATGTTAGCTCCCATAGATAAAAGGAATAGAATAATCTCTTTTTGGCATTCTTGTGTTGCCCAATGGAGTGGAGCCCACCCATCCTCATCTTTGTTATTTGCATCTGAATCATTTTGTATTAACCGTTTCACTTTTCCAAAATGACCTTCGTAAATGGCTCTGACTAATTCTTCTCTATTCCTCTTTTTAAGTTTATTTCTAATTCTTCTTTTCATAGGTCTTCCCCTTAAATTAATTAATTTTAACCATCATTAATGTAGCCTCTAGGGTGTTTGCAGTTATTCAACAATCCTGCCCCGATAGTTGCATAAAGAAAAAAACTGCCTTTTTAAGACAGCTCCGATCCTAACCTAAAGCACCCGTTAGTTAAATTAGAATAGTGGTATTTCAATTCCCATTTATGTCATTGAAGATATATAAACCTACACCCAATATAAAAATAAGAATAAACACAATCCACTTTGTATAATACCAGCCCTTTATTCTATCAATAACCACAGAAAGAGTAATAATAATAAGAGATATACCCAAGGATACACCCAATGCTGTCCATATGTTCCTATAATGGATAGGAAGTAATTCAGTTAATAGATAAACACTTCCAAAAAAAAACAACATGCCTGGAGGCTGTTTCCTTTTATATTTTTCAGTTCGTTTAGGATATAATTCCATTTACTCTTACACCTCAATTATAATTCCTAAAGTGATAATGTTAAATTAACTCATATATTCTTCAACTCTTGCAACTGTTAGTGGAACAAGGTACTTACATTTAATAACTGTAATTTTATTATATCATCTTAATGAATTAAACTGCCCCTATAGTTGCATAAGAAAAAGCTGCCTTAAAGACAGCTCTTATAGAAGAGAAGAAAAACATATATATTCTTATAATTTTTTTTCATATTTAAATAACTGCAGTTTTTCAGTAACTTGTACTTCACCTATTTTTATATAACCTAGCTTTTCATAAAAATGGTGATTTCTTTTGTTTAAATAAGGAGTATATAAGCTCCAATTTTTTATAAACGGAAATTCGGACTCCATTAACTTGATTATCTTACTTCCAAGTCCTTTATTTTGAAATTCATTTCTTAAGAATAATTTACTTAATCTTAATCGGTTTTCATCCAAAGGGCGAATATCTATTGCTCCAATAATAGCATTGCCCGACAAGATAGTGTAATGAAAAAAACGCTCAATGTTTTCGATTAATTTTGCTTCCGTTTCATTTACAGGGGTTGAATCGTGGTCTTCATATAAGGCATAATCTTCTGCAAAAACTTCTTTTTGTATAGCTAATAAATCTTCGACTTCATTCAATTTGGTCTTTTTGATACTGACTACCACCAATATTCACATCCCTATTGATAAATGATATAATATTCCAAATAATAACATATATCATAAGGGATAAATACAAAAACCATTCTTTTCATTAGAATGGTTTTCAGTTTTTTAATATATTCTTATTCAACTATCCTGCCCCTTTAGTTCCATTAGAAAATGGATCTGTTTCCAGCCCCATAAAGAGGTTAAGCATGCGTTAGTAGTATAAGTAAGAGGTTTGAAGTAATAGCCTGTATATATTTGAACGATGAATAACTTACCTATTTTCTTGTGTTTGTTTGCACCATATACAGAAAATTGGGAAAAACGCAATCAAAAACGTAACTAAGTTTATAAATTCATCAAAAAATACGTTAGAAACATTGATATATCAACAATTTAATAGATTGCAGTTTATGTAATTTAGGTATATTTTTTCAATTATTTTAAATTATTCTATATTAGTTCATACGATGAATACAATGTTTCTTAACTATCGCAATTGACTAGAATTGATTTACAACCATTTAGAAACGTAACCAAAACCGTAACCATCTTTATAAAAAACTCGTCAAGCGTAAAATTGAAAGTATGAATTAAAGCAGCCGTTTCTATATTGGAATGCGTTGCTTTATTTTTTATTGGAGATATCAGAAATGTTTTGCTGTGGTAAGAATACTACTAGCAATAAAAGCTATTAAGCTAATCGCTGGTAGCTTGCTACATTCCATCTATGCTTATTAATCAGCTTTGTGTGTTCAGAAAACCATTCTAAGCGATTTTCAAACTTTCTAATGATGATTGATAAGCTAATTTTGTCTAAGGCTAACTCTAACTCATCATCTATCTATTTTTTTATATAAAGAATTGCGTAAACCTGTAAACCTTTTAACCTATAAACGTTGATATAGTAGGTTTTTTATAGGTTTACTCATTGGTTTATCTTTAAGTTATTAGAAGGAAATTCAGCGCATTGGTATTCCCTGACTTCCTTTGAGTGTGGGGTGTTGAGAAAGTATCTTGCTGAAAAGATCGAGACTTATCTTTTTATTCAGCTACCTAAGCCAAGTGAGTATCCATATGTTTTAAAAATTTCTGCTGGAGATTACTGGTGTATCCAAAATAACGGCTGGTCTATTGATTCTGCTACTGAAATTTTTAGTGAGGAATGGATATCTGATGACGAGTTTTTTGTCACCGAATCTGAAATTTATGGGAATAATAAACTCTATCATCAATTGAAAAAAGAACTTCGAATAAAAAAAACATAGGGAGATTTTAGTCTTCCTATGTTTTCAATTCATATTATTTATCTGTTTGTTTTTGCTTCTTTCTCAAATACTCCGCACGTATTTTTTCAAGATGCTGCTTTTTATCAAATTTGGCAGGCGTCTGTTTTTCATGAAACTTTGTCACAGCTACCTTACCTTTGGTATCCAATTGATATTTTCCCACTTTGTTCACCTACTTTGCTTGTCTTTAAAGAAAATCTATTCAACAAATATAATATACCTTATTTTACTGAAGTAAACCTTATTACTTTATTAGTGTACTGCTAACTTTGCATATATATCAGTAAAAACATTAAAAACTTAGTAAAATAATTGATCGCCAAATGGTATTCATTTCATTGCTATAATCAAAATAAAATGCCTTGACACTCTGCATAAGCCTCAATAATTCTATTTCTTGTTTGTTCAGCTCTCTTCCAAAGGTCCAATTGTTCGGTAAATAAGGTTTAAAATATTAAAACAATCTAAGTCTACTCCATCTTTTAAATGGTTCTTAATGCTAATAACCATTACGTTCTCGATGACTGCCCCTTTAGTTCCATAACAAAAAGCTGCCTAAAAGACAGATCCGATCTTCAGTTAACGCACCCTTTTTTGAATTAACACCTTAGAGAAAAATCACAATAAATAGTAATCCTACACCAATAAGAACTCCACCAATTAACTCAAAGTTACCCAATATGAAGAACAATTTACTTTTATTTTTAAAATCGAATGAAAGAATCCTTTTTCTTAACCAAAATCCAAAAATGACAATAAATAGAAAAGAAAAAAGAAGTAACATTGGATTATTTTTAATATAGAGTCACTCCCATTTTTTACACCTAGCAGCAATTATTAAATAATACTGATTGATTTTGTACTCATTCTTCATTGGAATAACTATACACTAAAATAATACCTTCTTGAACTAACCTGCCACTTTAGTTCCATAAGAAAAATAGCTGCTAATCAGCTCTTAGCATTGAAGTAAAGAATACGTTAGTTCAACAAGATTTTTTTATTTATTTCTTTAATTGGCATAATATTAGAAGGAGTTAATTCTTCAGACTCAATTACAATTGCAGTTAGTCCAGCGGGAGTTGGTGAATCATACTGAAAAATATAAATATTTACATTTTTTGATCTTTATCCATCCGTTTTGCCATTACGCCCCCAAGAGAAATAAAATAATAGAGTGATGGCTAAAATTATGAAACCAGCTTGTGTGATATACATAAAGTCCCACTCTTTAATTTCCTTCTCTTCCTGACCATTAAAATCTTGAATTACATAGTTGGAAGTTTCATAATCCATAAAAACGCAACAAATTATTCCTCCTATTATTACTCCAACTAATAATGATAATAAGAACTTTTTCAATTTTGTGTCCTCCTGCCCTTTATCAAATATGAACTGAGGATAAAAATTAAAATAACCAAAAATCCCCATCACATAGTGGCTTTTTTCTTATAAAAATCTCCCCATAACCAACTTAAAAGTGAATGAAATACTACGAAACAGAATGCGTATGCTAAATTCCCTAACCAATTTATCGTTTGCCCCCTGAAGTATTGTAGACCAGAGTTTGCAATATATATGAGTATGAAACCCACTATATAACTAATGAAGAATCTTTTCTTTGCTATTGCCATAATACAAACCACCCCTATTCTTTGGCAGGTAATCCAAATAACCTGCCCCGATAGTCCCATAAGAAAAAGAGCTGCCAATTTCAATAATAGATTTATTAGGAAAACTTGGAATTTAAGTTGTTGTATATTAAGATAGTATATGATTAACATTTTCCATTATATAGGAGGAGACATATGAAAAAGAAAATTCTACATACGGTACTTTCGATTGCAGTAGGAGCAGGGATACTATCCGTTGGCGGCGATCCTGCCCAAGCTAAGAGTCAAAATCAGGAGATGAATGACACATACGCAATAGCTTTTAAAAGTGGATTACCAGAGAATTATCAAGAGGTAATACGGAAAGCTGGTGGTAAAGTAACCAAAGTTCTTCCCGAAGTTGGAGGAATAGAAGCTCAATCTGACGAGCCTTCTTTTCTTAAAAACCTAAAAGGTAATTCTTCAATAGAAGCTGCTAACAGAGAAATTCCCCTAACCTTAAACAAATCTGCAGTCAGCCCTTATAACTATGGATCTAGTATCATCAGCCAGCAAAATTCAGAGAGCTATTGGGACTCCCAATGGGATATTCAAAGGGTGACCAACGACGGGAAATCATATGATTTAGAAACAGGCGGATATAAAAATAACGATGGCAGTATTACTCATAAAGCAGTGGTGGGAGTGATTGATACTGGAATTGATGAGTCTCATCCTGATTTAAAGAATAATATAATAGGTGGACGTAATCTTGTTCCTGCTGGAATGGATGAATCTGAAACAGGTGATCCTACTGATATAAAAGATCGAAATGGGCATGGTACTCACGTTGCCGGTATCATTGGAGCAAATGGTAAAGTAAAGGGTGTAGGACCAGATTTAGGAATCAGATCCTATCGCGTATTATACTCTGAGCAAGCCCTTGGATTACCAACTTGGATTATAGATGGAATAATTGCAGCAACAAATGACAAGGTAGATGTTATTAATATGTCTCTTCGTTTCTATAATAATAACAAAATGACAATTGAGGGAGAAAGTTATAAATCAGTCGCTGAAACGTTACTATGGAAGAGAGCAATTCAATATGCAGTAAAGAATGGAGTAACTGTAGTAGCCGGTAGTGGTAATGAAAGTTTAAATTTAGATGACAAGAAGGAAGTTAACGAATTTTTAAACAAATTGTATGGACCATATGGAATGAGCGTGAAAGGTCCTGCAACTGTGGTACCAGCACAAATGCCAGGAGTCATTAATGTGTCTGCCTCCACAAAATGGTCCACTCAACAGCTTGCTTTCTACTCTAATTATGGAAACAGTGCTATTGACGTGGCAGCTCCCGGAGGAGATTATGGGCCTGAATATGCAGAAACCAATGATCCTGCGGCGGCTGATCCAAGTAACTTAATCCTAAGTACTTGGCCTACCTATTTAGGTACTTCATATGAGTTTAATGCTGGTACTTCCATGGCTACTCCTCAAGTAGCTGGAATTGCAGGAGTTATTAAGGCAGCTCATCCGGATTATAAACCTGCCCAAGTAACAGCGCGCATTAAGCAAACAGCTGTTGACTATGGAAAGAAAGGACAAGATGCTTTATTTGGTTCAGGAGAAGCAAATGCTTATAGAGCATTAGAAAATATAAAGAAGTAGCTTATGTTTCAAAATAAGATGAAATATTAAAAGTACAAGGAAGATTCTTGATCAGAATCTGCAACACGAACAGTAATTGGAGATGTATATAAAATAAGGTTTCTTTGCTCAACAAAGAAACTATTTGCCCGAAATATAAAAAACAGAAACACATAAAATGCGTGAAGCCATATTCTAAATATCACAACTCACCAGTTAAAATTCATTCCCAACTTAATTGTTGGGATTTTTTTGTTTTATCGCTTAATTACAATTTCTAGTCCAAGTAAAAAAACATTCTCCAATTTGTGTTATGGACTTATACTGACCCCGATAGTTGCATAAGAAAAAGCTGCCTTAAAGACAGCTCTGATCTTCAGCTAACGCACCCGTTAGCTCAATAGCAAATGAATTACAACTCGTTATTCTCCCAAAGCTCGACCAGTCGACCTTCAGGATCTTCAATCCAAATAAACTTTCCAAATTCACTAATCTCTTTTTTCTTTGCAAGTGGTACACCAATATGTTCAAGATGCTTAATAGTCTCGTTAAGATTATGTACTTGGAAATTTAACATCACTTGTTGTTCTGTTGGAAAATAACTGTCATTCTCGGTAAAGAAAGAAAAGATAGTCTCATTCCCTAATTGGGGTTTTATCACAGTCCCATTCCAATTGTCTATTTCAATCTTCAACACTTCACTGTACCATTTTTTTATAACTTCAAGATTCTTAGTTCTCCAAAATATTCCTCCAAAACCTTTTATCATCGTATCTAACTCCTGTCTGTCTTCAAATTTTAGCTATCCGATTACATTAGATATTCGAGATTTAAATTTAAGTTCCTTCTTCAACTATACTGCCCCGTTAGTTTACGTACATTTTTTCACTTACTCAATAAAAAGAGTCGTTTTCCCTATAAGAGAAACGACTCTTTTGGTAAATATGAAAACAATTTGACCAGCTTTGTATCCCTGCAATTACTTTATATATATTTCAGAATCGAATACTACTTCCTTCACTCTATTGCGTTTTAAAGCAGTACTCATTATCACAATCATGCTTACTAATCCAATCCAAACAAGAACAGAAACAGGCGTACTCCATGTTAAGCCTTCCCCAAAGAAGAATAATCCACGAAGCCCTTCTACCATAAATCGCATTGGCAACCAAGAATAAATCCAATCCCGATAAAATGGAGACATCATTTCAGGTGCCATTGCCAGTAAAGGTGCACCGAAGAAAAGCAGTAAGATAAAAATAGGCATACCTTTAAGCCCCAATAGTGAAAGTACAGCTAATATCATTAGAAAAAAGCTAAAGGATGTTATTGATAAAAATAAAGCCGTATCCATGAAATTCGGGATATTTAAACCAACCATACCATCTGCTATCCAGGTTAAGCCAAATCCAATTACCAGAGCTACAACGGCACCCATAAAAATTTGCCCCATCTTTGTGACAAGGTTTTCTTTTCTAGTGCGAATCGGCATTTTGCTAATGGAAATAAAGATTATCGCAGCACTTGCCAAACTAGCCATCCATAATGGCTGGAATAAGGAAACAGGAGCATTTCCATTCGCACTATTCGTGCCGATTTCATTGACATTTGTGACTTTCTTAGCGATTGGAACTGCAAGGCTTGCTGCCTGTTTTGCAGTCAAAGTTGCTCCTTGTTTTTCAAAACCATCAAGTAGTTGTTTTCGGACAGTGTTGTTCATGTTATCCACTACTCCATTCAAGAACTGTCCTGCCATCGTTGAAGCAGCCGTATTCATACCCTGATTAATAAATATTTGTACTTCAGTTGCAGAAGGTGCTGTTGTCCTTAATGATGCCTGATTAGCACTGAAGTCTTTCGGAATGACCAATGCTGCATAATATTTTTGTTCATCCATTCCAATTTGTGCTTCCTCTGCTGTTTTTACTTCAACCCACTTTACAACAGGGTCTTCATTTGTTGTTGTATTTTTATCCATTGTTTCAACGATGGTTTTACCCATATTCATTTCTGGTTGATTAGGAATTTCCACTCCTTCATCCTCATTTACGATTGCAATCGGAAGATTTTTCGGTTGTGATTGAACAGATGGAAATAATGTAAGTGAAAAAATAAAAATAACTGCCAATGCGATGATCGGTGAAACCAATACCAATTTATTTTTGAACATATTTTACTCTCCTTATTTGGGATTATATTATAATAAAGAACAACCTGTTGTTTTATTTACTACATTCAAATTATAATTGGGGACTAGTTCTGTTTCAATAATCAAAAATGGCTCATGTGTTGGTTACGGAACACCTTTTATAAATGTGTTGATTAAAATTAAGGAGGAAGTCGCTTGCGAGATAGTAATACGGATTTACGGGTCATTCGAACAAAAGAATCCATCCGAGATGCACTAGTTGAATTGATAGATGAAAAAGGGTTCGAAGCAATTACGGTTAAAGACATAACAACTAGAGCAAAAATTAATAGGGGTACATTTTACGCCCACTACCAAGACAAATTTGATTTAATGACGAAATGCGAAGAAGAAATCATGCTTGAAATGTCCAGACTTGTAAAACAGAACTTCCCAGGTGTTATTGCCGCACTTGAAACCAACTCACCGACTGCAACAACATTTTCCCTTTCAGTTTTAATATTTGAGTATCTTAATGAGAATAGTGGTTTTATGAAGGCTGTGTTAGGTCCAAAAGGCGATTTATCTTTTCAAACAAGATTGAAAGACTTTATGTGGAAAACATTTCTTGGAAATAATCCAAATGCACTTATTAAGGAGGAAAATTTACTTGTACCAGGACAATATTTTGCTTCTTACGTTGCATCTGCACATATAGGAGTAATTCAACAATGGTTGGATAGTGGCAGGAAAGAATCCCCTCAAGAAATGGCTCGTATCCTATCAACCATTACAGTTAATGGTCCCTTCTTTGCAGCTGGTTTGAAAAAATAAAACACACAGGGATAAAGGGACAATACTATGAAAAATAGGTACTGTCCCTTTATTATTAATATGATTATGCAACTAACCTGCCCAGATAGTGAACAATAAAAAAGCTCCTATCTACTGTATGGCACTGTTAGTTTAAAAAATAATAGTTATTTTTTAAATAATCTTCTTATCAAGCCGTCACCAAAAAACAATACAATTGCACAAATCATTAAAAACTACCAACCAAGTCCTTTCCAATACATTGTAGCTAAAATCGTAATCAGAAAATACCAACCTATAAAACCTTCATTTTAACGCCCTTTCTTATACCATTGTACTCAATCCAAATACAGTACATTCAAAAAGTATATGACCTTATAAAAAAGGCCATACCCTTCTTAAAAGGAATATGGCTGGCTGGTGATATAGAGTTACTTTCATTATGGAAAGCGTATTGCGTTAATATCGACATTTATAGCACTTGAGGAGGTTACATTTGTTGCTACTGTATAAGCGATTCTAATTTCATATGTTGTAGTTCCAGTGACAGCAGCAGTATTTACATTAGTAGATGCAACAGGAAATCTTGATGTACCTGCAGCACTTACACTTCTTTGAACGGAACGTGTATCGATTAAAACCCCATTACGATATAGCCTAACTTGA
This sequence comes from Peribacillus sp. NPDC055009, assembly GCF_053608705.1. Taxonomy (NCBI): domain Bacteria; kingdom Bacillati; phylum Bacillota; class Bacilli; order Caryophanales; family Bacillaceae; genus Peribacillus; species Peribacillus sp. NPDC055009. Next base: position 24,320 of record NZ_JBSGVZ010000007.1, read on the forward strand.
AAAGTGAAATTTGAGTTGGCCGTCGTGATCACATCAATTGATACTGCATAGTCCACTTTAATGGTCTGGCCAACAGTAGTTGGTACATTCATTGTAACCACTGTCGTTTCGGTTCCAGTAGATGTGAGAGCGATTGGACCAGCCACTTCTGCAAAAAATAATTGAGGAGTTGCTC
>NZ_JBSGVZ010000007.1:24593-245270 GCF_053608705.1 Peribacillus sp. NPDC055009
CCTGTGGCTCCCGTGGCTCCTGTGGCTCCCGTGGCTCCTGTAGTTCCCGTCGCTCCTGTTGCCCCAGGATCTCCCGTGGCCCCTGTAATTCCTGTGGCTCCCGTGGCTCCTGTAATTCCTGTGGCTCCTGTAATTCCTGTGGCTCCTGTGGCTCCCGTGGCTCCTGTGGCTCCCGTGGCTCCTGTAGTTCCCGTCGCTCCTGTTGCCCCAGGATCTCCCGTGGCCCCTGTAATTCCTGTTGCTCCCGTGGCTCCTGTAATTCCTGTGGCTCCTGTAATTCCTGTGGCTCCTGTGGCTCCTGTGGCTCCTGGATCTCCCGTTGCTCCTGTAGTTCCCGTGGCTCCTGTTACTCCTGGATCTCCCGTGGCCCCTGTAATTCCTGTTGCTCCTGTGGCTCCTGTAGTTCCTGTGGCTCCCGGAGCTCCTGGATCTCCCGTGGCTCCTGTTGCCCCTGTTGCTCCTGTAGTTCCTGTGGCTCCTGTAATTCCTGTTGCTCCCGTGGCTCCGGTGGCTCCCGTGGCTCCGGTGGCTCCCGTTACTCCTGTTGCGCCGGTTGCTCCTGTGGCTCCTAGATCTCCCGTGGCTCCCGTAATTCCTGTCGCTCCGGTGGCCCCTGTAATTCCTGTGGCTCCCGTGGCTCCGGTAATTCCTGTGGCTCCCGTTGACCCTGTGGCTCCTGTTTCCCCTGTGGCTCCCGTGGCTCCGGTGGCTCCCGTTACTCCTGTTGCTCCTGTTGCTCCGGTGGCTCCTGGATCTCCTGTGGCTCCTGTAATTCCTGTGGCTCCCGTGGCCCCTGTAATTCCGGTTGCTCCTGTTGCTCCTGGATCTCCCGTGGCCCCTGTAATTCCTGTGGCTCCGGTGGCTCCTGTAATTCCTGTGGCTCCCGTTACTCCTGTTGCTCCCGTTACTCCTGTTGCTCCGGTAGCTCCTGGTTCTCCCGTAGCTCCTGTAATTCCTGTGGCTCCCGTTGCTCCTGTAGTTCCCGTTGCTCCTGTTGCGCCTGGATCTCCGGTAGCTCCTGTAGTTCCTGTGGCTCCTGTTGCGCCTGAATCTCCCGTGGCCCCTGTAGTTCCCGTTGCTCCTATTGAGCCTGGATCTCCCGTGGCTCCTGTTATTCCTGTTGCTCCCGTTGCTCCTGTAGTTCCCGTCGCTCCTGTTGCCCCAGGATCTCCCGTTGCTCCTGTTACTCCTGGATCTCCCGTTGACCCTGTAATTCCTGTGGCTCCCGTGGCTCCTGTAATTCCTGTGGCTCCCGTTGCTCCTGTAATTCCTGTTGCTCCCGTTGCTCCTGTTGCACCCGTCGCTCCTGTAATTCCTGTTGCTCCTGTTACTCCTGGATCTCCCGTGGCCCCTGTAATTCCTGTTGCTCCTGTGGCTCCTGTAGTTCCTGTGGCTCCCGGAGCTCCTGGATCTCCCGTGGCTCCTGTTGCCCCTGTTGCTCCTGGATCTCCCGTTGACCCTGTAATTCCTGTTGCTCCTGTAATTCCTGTTGCTCCTGTTGCTCCTGGATCTCCTGTGGCTCCTGTAGTTCCCGTTGCCCCAGTCACACCTGGATCTCCCGTGGCTCCTGTTATTCCTGTAGCACCCGTGGCTCCTGTCGCACCTGGATCTCCCGTTGCTCCTGTAGTTCCCGTTGCTCCAGTCGCACCTGGATCTCCCGTTGCTCCTGTTATTCCTGTAGCACCCGTGGCTCCTGTCGCACCTGGATCTCCCGTTGCTCCCGTAATTCCTGTTGCTCCGGTGGCTCCTGTAATTCCTGTAGCTCCTGTTATTCCTGTTGCTCCTGGATCTCCCGATGACCCTGTAATTCCTGTTGCTCCTGTAATTCCTGTGGCTCCTGTTGCTCCTGGATCTCCCGTTGCTCCTGTAGTTCCCGTTGCCCCAGTCACACCTGGATCTCCCGTGGCTCCTGTTATTCCTGTAGCACCCGTGGCTCCTGTGATTCCAGTGGCTCCTGTCGCTCCTGGATCTCCCGTGGCTCCGGTGGCTCCTGTGGTTCCTGTCGCACCTGGATCCCCGGTGGCTCCTGTGATTCCTATGGCACCCGTAGCTCCGGTGGCTCCTGTGATTCCTGTGGCACCCGTAGCTCCGGTGGCTCCTGTAATTCCTGTTGCTCCTGTTGCTCCTGTTGCGCCTGGATCTCCCGTGGCCCCTGTAATTCCTGTTGCTCCTGTCACTCCTGCTACACCGGAATCTCCCGTGGCTCCTGTAGTCCCCGTGGCTCCTGTTGCTCCTGGATCTCCCGTGGCTCCTGTAGTTCCCGTTGCTCCTGGATCTCCTGTAGCTCCCGTAATTCCTGTAGCTCCCGTGGCCCCTGTAATTCCAGTGGCTCCTGTCGCTCCTGGATCTCCCGTGGCTCCTGTGGCTCCTGTGGTTCCTGTCGCACCTGGATCCCCGGTGGCTCCTGTGATTCCTGTGGCACCCGTCGCTCCGGTGGCTCCTGTAATTCCTGTTGCTCCTGCGGCTCCCGTAATTCCTGTCGCTCCGGTGGCTCCTGTAGCCCCTGTCGCACCTGGATCCCCGGCGGCTCCTGTGATTCCTATGGCACCCGTAGCTCCTGTGGCTCCTGTAATTCCTGTGGCACCCGTAGCTCCTGTGGCTCCTGTAATTCCTGTTGCTCCTGTTGCTCCTGTTGCGCCTGGATCTCCCGTGGCCCCTGTAATTCCTGTTGCTCCTGTCACTCCTGCTACACCGGAATCTCCCGTGGCTCCTGTTGCGCCTGGATCTCCCGTGGCCCCTGTCGCTCCTGTGGCTCCTGTGGCTCCCCTTGCGCCTGTGATTCCGGTTGCCCCTGTTGGCCCTGTTGGCCCTGTGGCACCCGTAGCTCCTGTTGTCCCTGTAATTCCACCAGCTATCGCATTAAAGCTCTCTGGACCAACACGCGTTACATCTGTATCAACTGAACCAGTAATGTTACGAACAAAAGCTGTATATACTAAAGATCCTGAACCTTTGGGGACATTGTAATCTGCAGCTGAAAATGAGTACTCATGAGGTCCGACCTCAGAGCCATTAAGTACAATAGTCTTAATACCGGTAAAAATTGTATTAGCATTAGGATTGGTCCCTCTAACAATTTTAATTTCAATAGAATTCACAGGAACGCTGGCTTGTGGATTTACTCTTAAGGTGATGATCCCATCAAATTGAACACGAATCATTGAAGTTGGATTTGCTTCGCTAACATTAAGGCCAACTTGACCAAAAAATTGATAAGCAGACGAAGTGGGAATATTAATGGAGTTGGCATAGGAAGCATTTTGAGATGTTATTTCATCAAAGAATTCTGGCATACTTTGTTCCACCTACTTTTTTATAAAAATACAAATGAATTTAATTTTCTCCAAATACTAGGTGTTTTAATTTGGCTTTAGAACCTTATAATACTTTATGAAATTTGCAACAACAGTGAAACGGCACAAACCCTTTGTCCTTGTAAAATACCTTGTGTTATACAAAAATAAGGAAAATATCAATCTGTATTTTTTATTTAGTCTAAGGATAATCAATATTTTTATAGAGCTATTCTGCCCTTAAATAAGGGTATTTTTTTCTTGGATTGCTTAAAAAAAAACTGAAACCTACATTAAGTAGTTTCAGTATTCATAAATTCTCGAACGAGTAAAACCATTAGCATTCGTATTTCTTCTTTTTCCAGTTTTCTGCATGGCTAGTGGAATCATCCCCATTTTTACGATTAAAAGATCCAAATTAACTTTTCGAGAAGCAAAAAAAGGCTAATCCCTTGGCGTTCAAGGGATCAGCTTTTTTCTTTTTTTTCGATACTCTGAAAGTATCTGCGGTTATAGTCGATGGAAGGGTGATCTGGAAAGTAATCAGCAGCTAACTCATTATGTCTTTTTGATTCCTCTAGCTTGCCGATGCGGTCAAAACATACGCAAAGCTGAATGTGCGGCAGCCATGTGTAACAATTCCGCTCGATAAAAGGGCTTTTTGTTTCAGGTATTTCTATTTGTGTTGCTAGATTGTACCAGAATATGGAGCGTTCATAATCATGTTGCTCCAAATGGATGTATCCGAGCCGACAGCAGATTTCCCCTCTTGGTGTATCGTACTCGAAAGACTTTAAACAGCTCTGGACTGCTGAAACCCAATCTTTAAATTGAATATGGCAGTCCGCCAACTTGCCGCATGCTTGAATGTTATCCTCACTCCATCCTTTACCCTCTTCAAGAAATTTACGATACCACTTGATGGCATCATCATATAAACCATGGTCATTGCATTCATTCGCATAGTAATATTTGTCGCGCGGTGAAAAATCAATTCCTGATTGAAGGAGCTTCTTGTAAATTCTCAAATTACGATCATTAAAGCTTTTTTCCTTTTTATGATGTATGGCAATATCCGATTGAAATGTGAGTCCGGTTACTTCAAGATACTCATGAACGAATCCTATCCATTGAAAGTTCTTTTCCCGTTTTACGAGCCGGTTCCGCCTGGAACTGAAGCTAGGGTTTCCATTCCCATCAAAAGAAAGATGATAAAACATCATGACAGAATCGAAGTGAGGAGGAAGCTCTTTTTTCAGGGTTGAAAATTTCTCCTGATTCTCTTCAGTTAAAATATCATCCGCATCAAGCCAAAATATATATTCTTTTGTCGCTTTATAAAAAGCGAAGTTTCTCGCAGCCGAAAAGTCATCGATCCATTCAAAATCATAAACATGATCAGTGAAGGCTGAGGCAATTTGTTTCGTGTTATCTTTTGATCCTGTATCAATGATGATAATTTCATCGACTAGTTCCCTTACAGAAGCAAGACAGTTAGAAAGTGAATCTTCTTCATCTTTTACAATCATGCATAAACTAATTGAAATCCCGCCCATTAAACCACCTCCAATAACAGCATATTAGTTTCTGCCTTCTATAGTGCCTGGAGATAGCGTAAGTATGACCTAATTAAATTCAAGACATGACCACGGAAAATCGTCAATTGCAGGAAAGTTAAGATCTTTTTTTTGCAAACGCATCTTTTGTTACAATTCCTTTGCTGAAGGACTCTAATTTGTTTATATTAGTAAACACCAAATGTATGATTATGTTAATGATCGTACATTCAAAAGGCCGCCAATTGGCAGCCCTCTTATGGCGCTAAAGCATCCATTAGTTTAAGTATAAAACTTCACAAAATTATTGAAATTGTTCAAAAATGAATTGAACTATACAGTATAAATTTAGTTAATGGTAATAAACAAAATATACAAATCAATACAAATATTTGATAGGGGATATGTTTTTTCTTCTTAAAGTCACCTGTTTAAATCTCAATACTTAAACAACAAGTAAAGATATCATGAGAAAACAAGAAACTGTTTCTTTCATAGAATACAGTCTACTTGATATTCCTATAAGAAGCCCTCTCCCTACTAAACACTCCAACCTTAACTCGTCCGAACATCTGTTAATTGAAGAAAGGTCTTCGGTATTATATAAACTTAAACACCAAATAAAAATGTTCCTAAAATCATATATACAAAAGGAAACATTAATAAGACCGAATTTAAAATGATAGCACCAAGCGTCAAAACATCCTTTTGTATTTTATGTGCTTTTAAAGCGAAGAAAAGACCAATAGCACAAAATACTAAAGGAAAAAATATAGGCAATCCTTGTATCTTTTCGAGTGTAACAATATCAAACAGAAAATTCACAATGAACATTAGAGGAAAAAGGAATAACAAATAAGAAACAATAATAAATGTCTTTTGCACAATGAGCTCCTTTGAAAAGTTATGTTTCTTAAACTTTAACATAAAACAAGTTATATTTGGGTCGATTTTCCATCCCTTTATGCAACTAACCTGCCCCTTTAGCTCCATAAGAAAAAGAGCTGCAAAAGCAACTCCCTTATTAGAAGTAAAGTACCTTGTTATCTGAATAAGTAGTTACCTTTTATTTCTCGTTTAATTGCTCTAACCACTCTATAAACCAATCTTGAGGTAACTTTACTTTTGAGAGGTCTAAGTTCAGCAATTCTTTTAATGAGTAAGTATTTACCAAAAATAAATCCCATTGACATTCAATATCTCGTGCTATTCCAAAAGCTATTTCATCAAATTCATTAAATTCTCCAGCTTCATCTTCCTCAAAAGCCATTGTGAGGTTATCACACCACTTAATTAACTCATATTGTGAAAATCTGTTTTCTTTTCTACATACGGTATTTAACAAGTTCTTTAAGTTTTTGGACGAGAATGGAAAATCTATAGTGGTTTCATTCCAGTTCCAATTCATATAAACATCCCCTATATCAACTGAATTACTTACTATCCGCATCACCTTTCAACTCTCTATTTTATAACATTTTCTTATTCAACTAAACTGCCCCGTTAGTTCCATAAGAAAAAAGCTGCCTTAAAGACAGCTCCGGTCTTCAGCTAACGCACCCGTTAGTTTAAGTACATTACTTCACAATCTTTAGTTTTCACGTTATATAATCCTTTTACTTCTTCTCAACATATAATGTTGAGAACCTAACTAAAAGGAGTGAAATCACATGAGATATTTCCCACGCCAGGGGACAATGAGTCCACAATCCCCTCCTCCAACATTCATTCCACCAAAACCTTCTGTGTCCTATATCGTCGACTGTCTATATCAAAACACTTATGTATGGCTTATAAATGGCAGACAATTTTGGTTTTACCCTACTCGTGTGGAATATGGAGAAGTATCTGGATATAGATGGAACGGTGCTTTCTGGCAATTCTACGGTATTGACCCAAGACTTATAGATGCTGTTACCTGTCCTCCTATCCCTACATTATACTAAAATTCTAAAAAAGCCTTATCTCGAATAGTCTCAAAATAAAAGTTCGCCCCTATCTTTTAATTTTGGAGGTATTGTATGACAACTTTTTATTCATTTCATGGAACTGTCACGGTGATTAGTGATTTTTTTACAGGTCAAAATGGTGAAAGAGAAGGTTGTTATAAATTATTTACAATAGAAAATGAATTGGGTTCAATAGTAAATTTCGTGGTTTCACCCTCAACTTACTTCGTTGACCATGAAATGGTCATAGTAGGAGATCGCGTGACAGGATATTATGATGGAGATTTACCTGCTATTCTTATTTACCCTCCACAATATCAAGCGCTTGTCATGGTAAAAGATAACCCAAATCAGAATGTAAAAGTTGATTATTTTAATAACCAATTGGTGAGTAGTGATGGACAATTACAATTAAAATTATCTCCTTATACCCAAATATTATTAACAAATGGGCAACTCTTTTCAAGATATCCAGCGAACCGAGATTTAATTGTTTTCTATGGACCTGCCACAAGAAGTATCCCTGCTCAAACCACACCCTATCGTATAATCGTTTTATGTTGAGCGCATTATTATTTCAACCAGCAATAAAAATAGGTATTTAAAACTCGTTCAGTTTTTGGCGAGTTTTTTATTATATTTTGTTCTTTCCATAACCCAATAAAATTAATATTCCTTTTTCAACTAAACTGCCCCTTTAGTTGCATAAGAAAAGGAGCTGCTGATCAGCTCCTGGTAATGAAGTAAAGCACCCATTAGTTTAAGTACACTCTTTCACAATCTTAACAATAAATAAAAAAAGCCGTCCTAAAAGACAGCTATTCAAATATATTAGTTTGAAATAGTTGGTACAAGTTTTAAAAATTTACGATAACAGAAGATAGTTAATGTTAATGGTACTAAACTCCATAGATAAAAATATGTTCCATACTGGTTCCATCTTGCGGTTGTTGTAATACCGTCAGCGATTTTTATCCCTAAAAAATTCAACGCCCTAAAAACAACCATCCTACTTTGTTTTTGTTCAAGTTACCCCCTCCTAAAATTGGTTGTAACAAAGAACATTCTACAAATATTGGTAAAGTCCTTGTTGAACTAACCTGCCCCTTTAGTTCCATAAGAAAAAGCTGCCTTAAAGACAGCTCAGATTCTTCAGCTAAAGCCAACCATTAGTTCACTAAGAAAGGTAATTTCCATTTTATCCCTTTACGGGGTATGGATAGAGTATCACTCAACAAGCTGATCCTCAATAAAATGCTCACTATTGATTACCTTTCCTTCCTTATTTTTATCATAAACATTGTATTCTTTTTGTGTTTCAGCATCTGACCAAATTATATATGCAATTAGATCATTCTTATGATGTTCTAGCCGATCTGTATTCATGTAACTTTCATCCAGCTGCCAGTCTCTTGGCAAATCCTCACTTTCCCTATAAAAGGATATATCAAAAATCCTGTTTTTTCCTTCCATTACTTTTATTTCTTCTTCAACTGGATGTTCCTTACTGTATTTTTCAACTATTTCTTTCAATTCTATTAAATCTTTTGGTGGATTTAGAATCATATAATGCTTTTTAACAGTCACCTCTTCTTCATCCTTTTTACCAAAGATCTCTTCTGTATTTTCAATTTCGAAAATCTTTGTTTCCCCACTTGATTCCTCATTCTTTATACATCCAATTAAGTTTAATGGAATTAAGAATATACAAATCATTAAAACTATAATTTTCAAATTAACTTTAATCACTCAATTTCCCCTCAAATGGTACATCCATTTCCATTACAGTAACAAAGGGCTTATATTTGCCATTATATTCATCATAATGCTGTAAGACAAACCAGGAACGGAATCCTGCTAAGTTGACATACTCCTTCTCAACATCTGGCCGATCCAACCCAAAATGATCATATAAACGAACACGCATGACTCCTTTAAAGTGATTATTCTCTACAGAAAAATCTTTTACGGATACCGTATTCCCCCAAGTATCATTTACTGTAATTGTAAGTCCACCTACTCGATCACTCCAGGTGCTAAACGTCGGATAACTAGCATTTCTCTGTATCAAATTATAAAATTCATTTGTATTCTTTGTACTTTTATCCATCTTAAGTGCTGCCAAATTACCTCCATTTTTCTTTAGCTCATCAACTAAGGCATTTTTGACAAATTCAACATAGGCTTTCGTTGTTTCATGCTCACTTGCTTCTTTAGTTAAAGTCTGGTTTTTGTACTCTTTACCAGTTCCCACTTTAAAATGATTAATCATATCTAAAATAACCTCTTCCATATCTCCCATGGAAAACAAGCTTGTTGTCATATCCTCGAACTCATAAAAGAGAATACCTGGGAAATAAGATTCAAGTAATTGGAATCTGAACATCCAGCTAATATCTTTTATTTCATCTTCTGTATAATCATTTGTTTTCATATCATTCGCTATATTTCCATTTTCATCATAGCCTTCTGGTCTATCTGATTGATAAATTTCTGTATCGGTAAAATCAGAGTACAACGGTCTCAAATCCTCATTATCAAACTTTCCATCTCCGTCACTATCTTTTCGGTCAGGGAAACTGGTTGGAAAGAAACCTTCATAATGAATTTTAACTCCAAAAATTTCTACCGTGAATGATTTTAATTGCCCCATTTCTTGCCCATCGGTTAATCCATCTCCGTCACTATCCTTCTTGTTAGGATCTGAGTAAATTATACCGTACGGTGTTTTCATTCCTTCAATTTCATAGCTGTCGTATAAGCCATCCCCGTCCGAATCTGTTTTATCAATTTCTACATCACCTGATATACCATTTTCGTCATCTCTTCCTACATCACCTACTGTCTTCGTTGCAAGATTGTTAAGCAGATCTTTATTTACATCATGCGTCCCTGAGTAGTCTATTTCCCTATTCCATAGCTCCAACCATTTTGCCTTATCAACAACCAGATATTCACCAAAGTGAGTAGTTTCCACACTTATTGTATTTTTACTTGTATCTAACACAGTGTTAATGCTTTCAAACATTTCCTCGTCTTCATTGTACCAAATGATGGCTAGATCATCTTCCAACGTGTCTCCGAGCTTCGCTTCATCATACGTAAACTGAATGCTTGCTTTCTCAAATTCTGATTGCGTATTGATGCTTACAGGAGAACCAATAATACCGTGTAAATTAGTTGTTTTAATATTTATGTTGTTTGTGCTGCTAATTCTAGTCGTTTTATTAATATTATCCTTTGCACTAAACCCAACTTCTACGCTTTTAATTTCTGATTTATCAGGCTGAATCAATGATTTACTAATCGATTGTTTATAGAGTTCTTGTGAATCCTCGCTTCCGTCATTGTCGCCGTCTGCAGCATTCGGATTTGTCTTTAAAACATATTCATCTCCATCACTTAACCCATCGTTATCTGTATCATACTTATTAGGTAATGAATCGAACTGATGTACTTCAAATCCGTCAGTTAAATCATCTTGGTCTGAATCTCCTTTAATCAAATTTGTTTGATTAGCTTGCTCGTCTTTATTAATCAGGCCGTCTTCATCGATATCTTCATCTGCATCACTTATGCCATTACGATCTGAATCATATTTTGTCGGGGAAATATATGATTTGACCTCATATTCAATATTGTCCTGCAATCCATCACCATCTGTATCCTTTTTAAATGGATTCATTCCCTCTAGGAATTCTATTCCATCTGTTAAAGTATCACCATCCGTTTCAGAGGTAGATTCAAAGAATTCTGTGTTAAATGAATAGCCTGCTTTTTCAAGTCCGAATAACACTTGTTTATATGCATTTTGATAGGATTTTGATGCAGGGACAGCTAGATCTTTTTCTAGAAACTCATTACCTTTTTCAGACATTTTACCAGCGTTATTCAAATGAGCTTTTAGTTTATTTCCTTTGTGATCTGCTTGATCGGAGATATCCTTTAAGATGCCGATAGCATTTTTATTGACAATTTTATCCGATAAATAAAAATTAAAGAGTATATCTGCAAGTAATACTTCAGTTGGTTCATTAAAATCGTTTTTTGTTACATACCCCCATAGACATATGGTTAACTTATGTTTGATTTCCAAGAGCCGATCACTTTTAAGAACCGACTCATGTATATACTCCTCTTGAACAGCTTGTTCATATTGGTTAATCAATTGTTGAAGTACATCAAGTTCATTAAAATCTTTTTGTTTAAAGTCTCCGATTTCATCAAATTCCGCTATCAGTTTAGAATCAAACTTAGCATTAGTTTCTTTTATGACTGTCGCGAAACGCTTTAATTCATTTATTGCAATCTGATCATAGATTTTCGCAATTCTGGTGTCCTCATAGAATTCATATTCACTTAACCATTGTTTTACATTTTGCTCACTAGAGTTATTACCCTTGGCAACCGCCGCTTGCCCAATTCCGCCGAAAATCATTGCAAAGATCAATAAAAAACTCAATATACTTTTTACTTTATTTTTCAACTTGATAATCACCTCTATAAAAATATTAAGTTAACCTATTTACGTATGGTTCCCATCCAAAGAAATATTGTCAAAATCCTTGAGTTAATGTCATTAAATCAACTCCTTTACAATTGTTATTTTCTAATAGCAACTAGTTAGTACCTATCAAAAGCATAAATAGGAATTTACTCCAAACGAAAATAATGCTGAATATTCTGAAATTTAATAAATCAGAAAGACACCTAGTTCATTGTCTTTTTAAATTAACCGAACATAAATAAATCTTTGATCCAATAGATTTTCGGACTGTAAACCAATGAATGAATCCCGTTTAGCTCCTCAACCGTTTATATGAAACGTGTCAGGGGATGATGCTTTTTGTTCCTAAGACTGTGGCGAAAATGCAAAAAGCATTGAAGAGCATAAAATAAACAGTAACAGCTCTTATAGTTCCTTGAGGGATAAATTCATTTTTTCTCCTTTCCTCCCTAAAAATAATTTTTTCAACTAAGTATTAGTTTACAGATTAAAAATATGGAATATAAGGTAAGGATTTCCTATATATTTTTATCAGACTTATGAATTAATGATCTTATTTTAGAGATTGAACCAATATATAGCCAATTTTCTTTTAACCCACCTTTTGATTCATATGTACTTTCCTTTTCCTATAAGAAAACCCCTTTAGATAACCACAAAGGGGCAAAGCATCGTAACTTTTTTGCAAACATCGCGACTTTATTCAAAATATCGCAGGTTTTATAAACAACGTGACTTTATTTTAGATACCACACTCTGTACAATTTTAGGGTTCATTTCTTTAGCCATTGCAGGTTTACTATGTAACCGATGAATGAACAAAAAAGACCTTCAATTGAAGGTCTTTACTCATATGAGGAACAATTTGGATAAAGGCCCCTCCTTAATGTGTCAATAAGACCATTTCTCATCATCTGTAACCCACTGATTTTTCTTTAAATCAAAGGATTCATAATCATCGTGAAGAGAAAAGTAGGCTGGCAATGTTATTGCTTGTCCATCTGCTTTTTTCCAGCAATCTGCGACCCAAGTAGCAAACGCTTGTTTTTCTGCAAGGTTAATTTCTTCTTCATTTTTTTCGTAGAAATCCCAAAAGTCACCTGTTTGATTACCTAAAAGGTGGGTGTATCTTACATTTTCAATCATACCCTTACTACCTGCAAAGATAGTAGAATCCTTACCCTCGTTAAAGACTTCATTAGCCTGTCTATCCATTGAGAACATAGTAATGGATAAGTTAAACTCGGAAGGATCATCTACAAATGCTACAAAATCCAATAATTCCACTTTAGAGTAAATGGTGTATTTATGTAGCTCCTTTATATTACTGATAAATGTTTCCGATTTTGCTTCAAGGTTTTCTTCGACTGACTTCATATAGCTGTCTACCGTATAAAGAGATTTGACTTCTTCATCTTCTTTGACTGTTTTTTCTTCATCTTCTTTGACTATTTTATCTTCCGAATTGGCTTTCTTGTTCTCCGTGTTTAATGCTTCACAACCCAATAACCCCAATAATAAAATAGAAAATAAAACAAGTGATGCTTTTTTCAAATATTCTCCTCATCTCTATAACTTTTCCATCATACTTCAACCAATTATACCAAACCTTATACCTAAACGATCTCCGAAGCATACAAAAAAGTACCCGAAAAGGATTCCAAGCAGGTCATCTTTACCAGAGGCGCTAATGCCGTTTCCAATAATCCATAAGAAAAGAGCTGCCTTAAATACAGCTCCGACATTCAGCTAAAGTAGATTTATCATGCGATACAATCTATAAAATCCTCTCTAATAAATCCCCCACTTTTTCTGCCATTTCCTCTGGTGGATAAGGCATGCCATTTTTTAGCCACCATTCCACTACACCTACGTAAGCATTTGCAACAAATTCAACAACTACATCTTCGCTTTGACCAAAATTTTTTCCTTTTGTTATATCGACGTCTTTTTTGAACTCTTCGATATTATGCTGAACAAACCGGCTGCGAAAGTACGGAGCTCCTTCACTCACCAACATCGTCGAAAAAAATAAATAATTACTTTCAAGATATTCCATGCAGTGTACAGTCGATTCAATCCAATCCATTTCAGCTTCCGTCTCACAAAGGTTAACCATGTTATTTATATGTTCTTCTATGATCTTATCCAACAGATCAAATTTATCCAAGTAATGAAGATAAACCGTTGCACGGTTAATATTTGCCCTGTCAGAAATATCCTGAATGGTAATGCTATCGAAATTTTTTTCTGACATCAATTCAAGAAATGCTTTTTTTATTGCATCTTGAGTTCTAACAATTCTTCTATCCACTTTTGCCATGTTATTGACACCATACTTTCACTGAGATAGTCAACAATTTTTATTGATTTGTTGTTTAAACATCAAAACTGATTAAATTAACGATTTATATGCCTTGTTTTGTATATATTTATATTTTAAATTATAGACAGATGTCGAGAAAACATCAATTGTAGTTTTATTTCACGTGAAGGGATGATACGAAATGACAATTGAAAACAAAGTAATTATAATCACTGGGGCCTCATCTGGAATTGGTGAAGCAACTGCAAAATTATTGGCCAGTAAAGGTGCTAAAGTTGTTTTGGGCGCTCGTCGCGAAGACAAATTAAAAGCATTGACTGAGGAAATTCAAAAAGCTGGTGGACAAGCTGCTTATCGCGTCACAGATGTTGTTAATCCAGATGATAGTCATCAGCTTGTTCAACAAGCTAAAGACACTTTTGGTGGTGTCGATGTAATCTTCTTGAACGCTGGAATAATGCCTAATTCACCACTTTCCGAATTAAAAACTGACGAATGGAACAGTATGGTTGACGTTAATATTAAAGGTGTATTGAATGGTATCGCCGCAGTATTGCCAACATTTACATCGCAAAAGTCTGGACATATCATCACTACTTCATCAGTAGCTGGGCTTAAAGCTTACCCAGGCGGTGCGGTTTATGGCGCAACAAAGTGGGCTGTTCGTGATTTAATGGAAGTTTTGCGTATGGAATCTGCCCAAGAAGGTACTAACATCCGCACAGCAACTATTTATCCAGCAGCGATTAACACGGAATTGTTGGATACGATTACTGATAAGAATATTTCAGAAGGTATGACTGCGTTGTACGAACAATATGGTATTGCACCTGATCGAGTTGCCAATATTGTGGCATTCGCTGTTGATCAGCCAAAAGATACGAACATTAATGAGTTTACAATTGGGCCAACAAGTCAACCTTGGTAATAATTACAAGATGAGATAAAACTAGCGCTATTCATTTTCTAAAGCTCAGGCTGTCGAGTAGACCTCGACAGCCTGGCACATTATACTTTGAAATTTATTCAGAGACAGGAACAAAGAGGATTTTAAAAAAACTGATATCGTTTAAAAGGTCTGGATATAATGGAGAAAACAGCTAAATTGAAAGTTATCTAATACCCTTAAAAATCTCCCCCTTTACGCAATTACAAAATGACACTGTACTGAAAGTAGGAGATCCATTTTATGACTAAACGAAATAACTTGCTGATTTTCATATTGACCATAGGAGTTTTCGGCATCTTAAATACCGAAATGGGGGTTATTGGGTTAATGCCCTCCATTGCTGATCACTTCAATGTCAGCATATCAAAAGCAGGATTGCTTGTGAGTCTTTTTGCTCTTACTATTGCTGTATCTGGACCAACGATGCCGTTATTGTTTTCCGGGATAAATCGTAAGAAGGTCATGTTACTTGTATTAGGAGTTTTCGTTATAGGAAACATTGTATCCATATTTACATCTAATTTTACCATTCTATTAATTGCTCGTATAATTCCAGCCTTCTTCCATCCAATTTATTGTTCTTTGGCATTTACAGTAGCTGCTTCCTCAGTAAGTAAAGAAGAAGCTCCAAAAGCTGTTTCTAAAGTATTTATCGGAGTATCTGCTGGTATGGTAGCCGGCGTACCGATCGCAAATTTTATTGATAGTGCCGTTTCGTATGAAATGGCGATGGCATTCTTTGCTATTGTTAATGCTATTGTATTCATTGCTACATTGATTTTTGTTCCATCTATACCTGTTGAGGAAAGAACTTCTTATGGTACACAACTTTCCGTATTAAAAAAGCCTATTTTATGGCTTTCCATCGTGACTGTCATTTTATTAAACTCAGCTATATTTGGGGTTTATAGTTATTTTGCTGAATATCTGAAAACAGTTACGAATATGCCCCCGAATACCATAAGTTTAACATTATTCGTCTTCGGTGGAGCCAGTATTATCGGAAACATTGTCGCAGGAAATTCACTTACTCATAGTGCCATTAAGTCTGTAGTATCTTTTCCATTGTTATTGGGTGCTGTTTACATCATTTTATTCTTCACAGGACAATTTACCGTACCTATGGAAATTACAACTTTAATTTGGGGAATATTAGCCGGAGGAATAATGGCAAATATTAATCAATATTTGATTGCGTCTTCAGCTCCCGAAGCGCCTGATTTTGCCAATGGCTTATTTATATCATCCTGTAACGTAGGAACAACAATTGGTGCAGCTGCAGGCGCGTTATTTATATCAGAACTGGGTACACAATACGTCGTATTAGTAGGAATCCTATCATTGATACTAAGTTTGGTTACTATTTTTCTTAGAAACTACATGTTTACTCCTGCACAACAACTATCTAGATAAGGAATAAATTCAACATTCTATAAAAGTTCCCTGTTCATTATTGCTTTATTTTCCCTTCCCTACTTTCTTTTATTGAATTTCTAGGGTGTGGAAAATTCTACTCTGGCCCAAGATTAGTAGCCGAAAAAAAGGAGGATATATTATGTCAAAGGATATAAAAGTTGCACTTGTCACTGGTGGGAATCGAGGAATAGGATATGAGCTGGTCAAACAATTGGCTTTGAATAGTTTTAAGGTCATTTTGGCAAGTCGGGATCCAGAAAAAGGGCATGAAAGTACGCAAAGACTTAAGGATTCAAATCTTGACGTGTCGTTTCTGGTAATGGATGTAAACAATCAAGAAAGCATCCATCAAGCTGCGATTACTGTAAATGATCAATATGGAAGATTGGACGTATTGATTAATAATGCTGGCGTGTATTTGGATGAGAGTGAAAATTTAGTGACTATGGACACTTCCACTCTGGAGAAAACAATGGCAACCAATTTCTTTGGAGTTTACCATGTGATCCGTTCCTTTATTCCCCTCATGGAAAAGCAAGGCTATGGGAGAATCATTAATGTTTCCTCAGAATACGGGGCGATGAGCGAAATGTCATATCCAGGAGTAGGAGCTTATAAAATATCTAAATTTGCCCTTAATGGATTGACACGATTGGTAGCTGCAGAAATCAAAGGTGATATCAAAATAAATGCGGTCGATCCGGGATGGGTAAGTACAGATATGGGTGGATCATCTGCTCCAAGAACACCCAAGCAAGCAGCTGAGTCTATCCTGTGGTTAGCAACTATTGGACCTGAAGGACCTAATGGTGGGTTTTTTAGAGATGGAAAACGAATCAATTGGTAACATTACAGTTTAAACACATTATTCTGTGTTTAAGTGTGGTTCGATACAATAAATACCTTATCTTTTATCATCAATATTAACAAGGCAAAATTTTTCCTCGATTAAGAAAATGACCAAAAAAAGAATCTAGTCCAATTGACTAGATTCTTTTTTTAATTTCTTCCCTTAATGATTCAATGATAGTACTTGATAAATTTGCTGGAAGAGATGAATTACCCTCAAAAACCCAGGTATTAATTACTTCAAGATCTTCTTTTTTAAAAGTAATGCTATAATCTTTATATTTGTGAGTAAAATCAGCTGTAACCGATTCTTCACCATCAAACTCATCATCAATAATCATATTTTTTATTTCATATGGCTTCACGATGTAATCTCCTTTTTATCATTCTTGTATATAGAATTGGCTTTATATGATTGTTTATTCATTTTATTCACGCCAAAAACCGAAGGGCTATTTTCAGGTGATGAAAGCATTAAACCAAACAGCAATCAAAAAGTCGATATCAACATAACTTTGTGGTTATCTCTAAAGGAGTTATGTAGGTATAGTTGGGCTTTCTTATTTTCTTTCCTTCACTTCTACCCAAAAGGTTGTATAACAAAAAAACCTTTAATTTAGGATGAAAAAGGTTACCTACATCAAACTGTAGAACCTCGTACGTCGATTGGAACTCCAGGCACTCGCTTTCCGCGGGCGGTCCGGGAGCCTCCTTTGCACTTTTGCGCCTGTGGGGTCTTCTCCCCTCGACGAGCTTTTCCCTCAGGAGTCTCGCACCTTCCGTTCCAATCATACATTTGTCTACAAACTCAGTTACCTACATGTTTTTCTTTTCTTGACTCTTATTATCCATATAAAATGATTAGCTTCATGATTGCCTTCACCTAATCCTTTTATCACAATCGTCTAGATATGACTTCGTTTTTACTGAACTGTTCCGAGAAGGCATGAAATGAATGCTAAATTTCGGTGAAGAGTTTGCGCCGCCGTCCAGTTTCTTCAATAAAAAAAGCTCTGTAAAGTTTCCTTTAACAGAGCGTACCAACATATTAAAGTATTTTCACCAAGCCTTTTCTAGTACCCAAGAAAGGCTGAAAGCGACTTTGACTAATGTTTAAGTGTTCAGGTCTTATTACAAGCTTTTTATCTGAATTCTTAACTTGCGAAAACTCTTTTGATAGTTTTCATTATTAAGGATTTCTAATAAATCCACTTCCATAACATTGGTTTCCCCAATAAAGTCGGCAACAAAAAGAGTCTTTAATTATATTGGTTAACATAGGACTATTTAATGGCTTACTTAGGATTCCCCATCCCCACTATCAAAAAATGAATCAAATCCCCCATCAAGATCTTCTATTGCTTCTTCAAACATATCCCCAACATCAAAACCATCCATCATCTCAGTAAGTAACATCGACCCTAAAACACCTACTGCTAATCCACCAACCATTCCAGGTATAGCGTTTCCTAATTGGGAAGCACGACCATGATGATGGTTGGTGGAATAAGAGAACGGCTGTGTAAAAGCATAAGGCTGATCAATAGCTTCCGATATATATTTTCCAAGTAGTTTATGAAGATCGGCTTCATGCTCGAGAACATTCTTACTTAAATAAAACTCACGTTTTGCTTCAATTTCCTTGTAGCCGCTTTTACAGTCAACTTCCATCCAGACCCGGATACCTGATTCTTCATTGGCAAACCGCATTTCAACTTCATTTACCTGTCCCATGAATTGTTGAGTGGGAAAAAAAGCAAATTCCTGTCCATATTGGTCGAGTTTACCCGAGTTTGCTGTCTCGCGAAAACCTAATTGAGCCATTGCATTAAAAATGGATGTGATGGATTTTTGGGATTGGATGACCAGCCGGTCTACATCTTTACGATCAACTCCGCCCTCAATATCAAGATGTGTATCCAGATAGTATGAGACAGTTCCCCTTGAAATAGGTATATTCGTAGGTAGGACGTAATGAAACGGAATGACCTTACGTTCTTTGGGGTGAATACAATCTCGATTAACTAATGGTATATGGGCAACTTCCTTAGAAACGCTTCCTTGTTTTAATACCACGTTCATCATCAACCGTACAGTCAATTGATTGATTTTCTGTTCCACTTCACCACCTTGAATGACTACCTCCCCTTGAATGCTATCTCCAGCTTGATAATTACGATTATCATATTGTAAATCTACAGTTGCTGCTCCTTTTCCTAAGCTTGCTAATATTTTCTTGAACATGCTTCCTCTTCCCTTCGTCAACCCTCTATTAGAATTCATATGTAAAATGGGCGTAATAAGATAGGACAAGAAATCTATTTGTAATTCATGAGATTTCTTAATTTATCCCTGATAGTATTACGTCGAAAAATGAAAATAGTTTCAAATAATTTACCGCAGTAGGTGACTTCAGATGAATATGTTTTTTATGATATTGTTGATGGACTATTGGCTTTTATTTTTCATGTAATAGGCGAAAAAACAAATGATGTTCCTTTGACTGAATACAGCAAGTTAGGGTCACCCATTGAAAGACGGATGTATAATCTTCATTACTTTATAGCCATGGCCTTTAATTTATCCTCGGTGGTCAAAAAAACCCTTAAATGCATGCGCTTACATTTAATTCCGCATTATCCCTGCTCTCTTTCTCAACAGATCCGTTCATTATTACCTTGCTGGGCTAAAGGGATATTCCTATCCAAGATATATAGAAATAACCGACCTCACTTATCACTTAAAATTACAAGAACCATATTACAATTTCTGGATTAAGGATTGTAATTCATCTTGAAGGTTTCCTTTTGATAGAGCAGAGTGAAGAATTTCATGAACAGTATTTAAGGAAATTTGTAGTTTTTCTTCTCCTAATGTGGTTAAACGTGTATAGATGCCTCTTCGATCATCTTCACATATATGCCTTTGTAATGCTCCGCAGCTTTTTGCTTCTAGCCTGCCCACCAGCCTTGATATAGCACTTTGGCTTAATCCAACCATCTCCTGTAATTGTTGTAGCCTCAATTGTTTATCGCTTGTTTTGGATAAAAAGTAAAGAACGTAAAACTCTTTTAACGACAGGTTATGATTTTTTTGCAAAGAACTTTCAAGTTCATTCGTAATGCTCATTTGAATACTAGCAAGAGAAAGCCAATTATCTAAATACTTCTTTTCTTGGTTGTTCTTCATGCACATTCCACCCTGTTCTATCCTATATAATTAAAATATGGCACTTTAATTGATTTTCATAAGACATATAAATAGTTCTAACATACTCCAAAGCCAGAATTTAATGGTCAAACTTATTTGAAAAAGTGGTGCCATATTGGCCGTTTCCATGTATGTTATATGGTTCTTCTCATTTTAGACGAGTTTCTTCTTTTTGTCTAAGATTGAGTTATTCCATAAAAAAAAACAGTCAAAATGACTGCCTTTATTCATTAACGCATTATAACTGAACAGGATCCTATTTCATTTCCACCCCAGTTAAGTGAAAGCTTGTCTTGATCTGAAAGAGGACCGACGCCACTTGGAGTACCGGTAAAAATTATATCTCCTTTTCCAAGCCCAAAATGCTCTGCTGTAAATTCTATAATGGTTTGCAAATCAAAAAGTAAGTCTTTAATATTTCCGACTTGTACACGCTCTCCATTTTTTAAAAGGGAAAAATCTGATTGTTCACATGCTTCGACACCTGGAAACGGAATAAAATCACTAACAACTGCTGAATTTTTGAATCCTTTAGCCAAAAGCCAAGGATGCTGTTTTTGTTTTAACTGTGATTGAACATCTCTAAGTGTTAAATCCAACCCAATGGCCATGGCATCTACTATTTCATCTACTTTCATTCCTGATTCGTACTGTTTTGCGATATGTATAACAAGTTCAGTTTCAAAATGAACGGAACCCTGATTACTCGGCAACGTGATGGACTGTCCATTAGCTTCCACAAGCGAATGAGTGGGTTTTGAAAATAAAAAAGGGGAAGTTGGGATTTCATTATTCAACTCTTTTGCATGCAAGGCATAGTTTCGACCTACACAATAGATATTTTTAATGTCTTTCATTATTAAACTCACTCTTTTCTTAATAAATTTAATGATTCTAAAAATAGAAGTTTTATTAGTCTCCCAAATTACAATTTGTAAATAAAAAAAACTCTAATTTAAATACATTTTATATTTTTCTGATTTTTTATACAACCGTTATACTTATAATAAAGTATCCCTGCTACGGGAAAATACGTTAAATTTTCACTTGTGGTACTTTTACCAGTTACATATGGCAATATCATTGAGAAAAAATCTTATGTTGATATGCATGAGATTCTCCGGCAATTTGAACGCCTAACTTGATAACTTTAAATTATTTCTAAACTAGTCAATTTAGCTAATCAAGGTACCCTTATGGGCCTTTTTAGCTTCTTCCCTCACTTTCAGCTATTTCTATTACAAGTTCCCCCCTATAACCACTATTAGACTAAATAAAAAAGCATATTCCTTTATTAGAGAAATACGCATGATTGGTGTAGTGAGGGTAAATCCATATATCACCATTTCATTATGAAAAAAAGAGCCAACAAGTTGTTGACTCTTTTTTTTTAAAAAGTAGAAGCTAAATCTTTTGATCGTGCTATTGCATTTTCTTTTATTTCTTGTGCTTTATCTGGCATTGCTGCATGTCCTTCAACGAATAAACCTTCAAAGGAAGGCACTCCGAAGAATTGCATAATGATATTTAGATATCGGTGACCCATTTCCATTTCAGCTGCTGGTCCTTCTGAATAAATTCCACCACGAGCTTGAATATGCAAGGCTTTCTTATCAGTTAAAAGACCAACAGGGCCTTGTTCGGTGTATTTAAATGATTTACCTGCAACTGCAACGGAATCAATATATGCCTTCATTACTGGCGGAAACGAGAAATTCCATAAAGGCGTTACAAATATATATTTATCCGCCGCTATAAATTGCTCACATAACTCTGAAAGTCGACTAACTTTTGCTTTCTCTTCCGACGAGAGTTCTTCAAAACCCTTTCCAGATTGAAGTTTCCCCCAACCACTGAAAACATCCACATCAATTTCAGGAATATTTTCTTTATAAAGGTCAATATTCACAATTTCATGGCTAGGATTTACTTCTTTATAAGTGTCAAGAAATGCTTTTCCAACGGCCATACTGTAAGATTGCTTGTCATCATGAGGATGAGCCGTGATGTACAATACCTTTGTCATTGTATATATCCTTCCTTTCCTTTTACATATTTGAACATTTTATTTTGCCTAGGGAATTCAACACTTATACAATTACTCGAACTAAAATATCTTTAATTAATAGGTATAAGATTAAATTGTTAAAAAGAAATTTTTTTGAAGGGGTATTACCAAACTTTTTTCATATTTCCTAGGCAATTTAAAATTCAATTCGTGGGAAAGAGTGTGATTTTTGGATATGATAAAACAAAACAACCTGGTTCATTTTAGGAGGCCTAAGGAATGACGAATTCAATAAAATTTGATCTGCACACTCACCATCAACGCTGTGGACATGCTATCGGTACAATTGAGGATTATGTAAAGCAAGCCATTGAATATGGTTTGCATTATATTGGGATTTCTGATCATTCTCCATATTTTTATAGTGAGGAAGACCATCTCTACCCAACTATTGCAATGGCAAAAAGTGAACTTGTTCCTTATATTGAAGAAGTACTTCGCTTAAAAGAGAAATATGCAGGCAAAATTCACTTGTTATTAGGAATGGAAAGTGATTTCTTCCCTGAACACATTGAGGTCTACCGTGATCAATATCTTTTACACCCTTTTGACTACATAATTGGATCTGTACATTATGTTCAAGATATTAGCATTTTTAAAAGAGGGCGTTGGAATGGTTTGACCTCTAAAGAACAGTCAAGAATAAAGGATGAATACTATGAATTAATACAGAAGTCTGCAAAAAGCGGAGTGTTTCAAATCTTAGGCCATATTGATGCAATGAAAGGGTTTTACCCATCCTTTTCTTCCATTGAGACAGACAGTATTGAAAGAACGTTAAAAATCATTAGTCAAGAAGATATCGCCATTGAGATCAATACCTCTGGTAAAACAAAAGATTGTGGTGGATGGTATCCAGCAGATGACATTTTAGAACGAGCTCTTTTCTATAATGTGAAGGTAACATTTGGATCAGATTCGCATACACCTGAACGTATTTGTGATGAATTTGAACTAGTAAAAAAAAGACTAAAGGAAATCGGCTTTTCTGAGTGGGTTTACTTTGTTAACAAGCAAAGGATTCTCACTCCAATTTGATATTCTTTGTCAAAAGTAATGAACTTGTCCAATCGCTTGAGAGTCCTGTAACAATGTGTATCGGAGGGAAGGAATGATGTTTTTCAACCCTTTTGCTACCAAGAAGGGCGATGCAGAAAAAAATAATGTACAGATTTCGATAATGATCCTGCTTGGAATTTCATTACACTTAAAGAATCGGTACCAATCTTTTTTTTGAACATAAAATAATCATTATGCATCCTGTAATAAACGATTGGTTACAAGTTTTACCCGTTCATTTCAACGAATCCCAGTCATCGCATTATTTTTTAGCATAAAATCAATATCTTTAGGGAATTAATAACTTACCATTCGTTAATCTTATTAAAAGGAGTTGATTTGGGTATGATCGATAACCCATTGTATAAAAAGAATGACGAAAACTCTGTAGAGTCAGATGAAGGTAAGCCTGTTTTCAACTCTTCAATAGGGCGATCCGAAGCCCCTCCAATAACTCCGTCAAAAGATCCTGAATTCGATCTTTTTGGCACAGTATTAAATGGGTATCTTTAATTTATACTTCCTTATTCAATATACCTTCAGAACATGGTTTAAAGCATTAGATTTCAAGACCTAAAACATTATAAATTCCTAAAAAGAAGAGCACATATTAGTCACGTCTAATATGTGCTTTCCTTTTATTAAATTCAAGCGCCCTTTTCGTTAATGATATTCCTTTGGCTCTTCAGGTTAGTCTATCTCACCAGGTTCTTCTGGAATTAACACTTCTCCAATTTTATCAATTGAGTCAAAAGCTGTATTAACCAGTAAGGACCTTGTTATTGACATATCAAAATCAATATCTTTTTTAGCCTTGAGCCTTATGGTGGCTAATGTATTTCTACCCTCTAATGTTTGTTGAGATCCTTTATGGGAAAATGCCGCCATAATCCGCTGCTCTGTATTTCCTATACCTGCAAGTATAGAGTAATTTAACATACCCTTAGTTACATTGGTTGGTTGAACAATACTTGAATCACATGTACCTTCTGGTTGACATTCTTTAACCAATTCATACTTAGTCGGATCTAACTTCAGCTCTAAATTAAAGGCATTGATATCCTTCAATTCCGCTCCAATTATTTCCACTAAAAATTCTTCTCCTGCCTTTAACTGTTGTTTATTAGGTCTAATATCCAGTAAACCAGCAATTGACCTACCAGTTGGTATTAGTGGTGTTTTTCCTAGCTGTCCTGCTACATACATTAAATCATAAGCATCAATTACCCCATTGTAATTAATATCAACCTTCGATACCTGATTCCATGCTGTATCTGTTGTATCAACACCCATGTAGCTAGCAAAGAATAGTAGATCTTCATCATCAATTGCACCATTTGGTATATTTTCACCCACAACCGTTCCAACTGTTTTATCTTTTTTATATGGTCTAAATTCTTGTGCAGAACCAAATTTCCCTACAGCATCATTAATTGTCAACTTGATGTATCTAGCTGTCACATTATCGTTAAAGGAAATGGTTTTAACATCTTTATTTCTTTCGAACGTTCCATTAGTGATAATATTTTTGTACGTTTTACCATCTAAACTGACATCTAAATTATATTTTAAGATGGTTCCATTTCCAGCATCAGGTCTTGGAAGATATTCTAGCTTATCTAATTGGTAAGCTAACTTCATATCAATTTCATAGGTATGAGGCAATACATTTCCATCAGACCATTCAGTATGCCATAAAGTATTATCGTCACCATCCACAGCTTTAGACCCTTCACTGCCCGGTTGTTCACTACTTACTTTTGCTGTCATATTCTTAGGTACGTTTCGATATCGATCAAGCTTTGTTCTAGCTTTAACTTCATCACTCCAATTTGATACTCCCTTTGAATTTGCTGCTCTAACTCTGTAAGAATATTCTGTATCAGCTGTTAAACCTGAATGAACATAGAAAGGTACTTGTTCACCATCGGTTGCCTTAAATACATTTGTATAGATTACACCATTAATCAATAAATCATAAGTATTGTTACCATCAACTTCATCCCAATTTAATTTGATACTTTTATCCGTAATATTTTCATCTTTTGCTCCCAGTCCTGTTGGAACATTTGGTACTGCTTCATCCACTACATCCTTAACTTCGGTATTATTGAAACCATCTACTATTAATTTAATGGTATTTGCTGAAACATTAGTTTTCCCAACCTTAACATAGAGTTTAGGTGATGTAGTAATCTTCGTTTTTTCAAATTCTGAACCCTTTGTAGAATATTTATTAAAGGATGGATTTTCATTAAAGAAATATACATTATCAGAACTTTTGTATTCTTCTTCAGTTGTGACTTTTCTTAATACAACATCTTTACCTCCAACTTTAACAGATATTTTCTTTGGATTTTTACGTGTATTTACAATGAATTCTGTACCTTTATTCCTGACTATGCCAGTATATCCTTTTCCTTTTGCCTTCCCAACAGTTATAACAACTCTTTCACCTTTAACATCTGAAGTGATATTGGTTCTAGTGTTTTTATCCTTTTTATATTCATTGGTTTTCCCATCATCTTCATATAATGTGAATTTTGATTTACCAGATGGGTACACGTCAAATATTCTAGTATCAGAGCCATCCAATTGATTAATAGAATTGTTCTCAGGTGACATGGGAATAATAGCACCATTCTTAACAAACACAGGGGTCTTCCATAATGGAGCACTAAAATTATTGATGACTGACCCACCCTTATACTGATCACCTGTAAAATAATCGATCCAAATTTGATTATCATCTGGAAGGTAAATTCCGTTTCTTACAGCAGCTCTATGATCATTTTCATTATATACTGGTGCCACTAATAAATTAGGTCCCCACATATATTGATATTGTGTTTCTGTACCATACGTATTTGGATCATCAGGGTATTCTAACATCATCCCTCTAATCATGGGCATTGATTTTGATGTTGATTCTTCTGCAATCGTATAAATATACGGCATCAATTGAGCTTTCAATTTTAGATACATTCTATTAATGGATGCATATGGTTCTCCATAATTCCAAGGATTTTTCGATTTACTATAATCGTCACCTGATGATGCCCATCCATCCATATCTATTTGAATAGGAGTGAATGCCTTCCATTGGTAATCTCGTGTCTGAATGACTTTATCTCCGCCAAATATACCATCCATATCTGAACCGACATTCGGATTACCTGATAAGCCTGCTCCAATGTAAGTTGGGATATGCATCCTAATATATTCCCAATCTCCTCCATATTGGTCACCAGACCATAATGATGCATAACGTTGCGTACCTGCCCATCCATCAAGTGAAATGACGAAAGGACGTGCTCCTTGAGAGTTTTCTGCTTTTTGTATTCCTTCCGCTGCTTGACGAGTTGCATTTAAAGCCATTGAATAACCTTGTCCAACCCATGCAACATCAGTCTTTATTGCTCTTACACCAGCTTGGACTTCTCCGTCAAGGTCTCTGCGTAAAGGGCTATCTTCTGGTAATCCGGGATCTGGATATAGATTACTTTGTGTCCATAAACCTACCTCAACATCTTTCGCATTAGCTTCTTTGACAAAACTCTTTAAATTATCTAATCCGCCATAACCGCAACCATACCCATCATTTGGTAAAAACCAACCTAAAGGCATATCATTACTGCCATATTCATTTAAATTATTTAGTCCATTATTTAATAGTGTTCTTTGGTCCTTATGACCATTATGAGTTCCGTTAAAGCAATCGGCCTTCCCTAAATAAAACCCATATTTCGGCATTAGAGCAGCTTTACCGGTTAATTCAGTATATTCACCAATGATCTCTGGAATTGAATCTTCGACAAAATAATAAGCATCAAATCTTTTTTCATTATGAGAAAAGGTGGCCGTCTTAGAAAAATTATAAGCTCCTGGCTTAAACGTATTACGCATTACACCATATCCTTCAGTACTTAAATAAAATGGAACCGGACTAGAAGCAGCACCTGCATCCCAACCGCCACCAATCGCAATATTTATTGAAGTATTTTTATGGGAATAGTATCCATTTTGTTGTCCGCCACCATAAAAATATTCATTCTCTTTTGTATCAAGAGTTTGCAATGTTTTTTCATCATTATATTTAAGCGGCTCTTTTTCACTCCAAAGAACTTGGGATTTTGTTTTATCATATAAGCTCATCTTTGAAGTAGCAATTTCAATTCTTAACTCTACAGATTTTGTAGAAATCTTATAAAAATTGGCATCGCTTTTATTAACCTTCACATTTATTTTTCCGTATTCTTTATTGTAATCGCGCACACTTTTTTCAATTATTTTTGTGACGTGATCAGGTTTATTTGGAGTCGGATATTCTGGAAAATCTCCTGCTGGGTCCAAGTGCAATCTAAATAGGTTGTCCTTAAGGAAACTAATTTTTATTTTTTCACCTGTTGAAAAATCAAGATAAACATCATTTCCGTCTTTTAGGATTTTCGTTACCAGGCCAATTTTCTTATACGTTTCATTAGCAACAGCCGAATTATTTAAGATTTTATCGTCCGAGGCTTTACCAGTTAAAGGAACTATTATTAAAAATAAGATGACTAATAAAAACAAGCTTGCAAATTTTTCAAGATTAGCAATCTTCATTTTTCTTTTCAACAAAATATGCCTCCCTTACAAATTAATGATTCTCTTATTTTTTTGTCTTCTTCATTTCAACCTCTTCTATACTTGACTACACCATCAACAGCTGTGGCTAGAACATCTAACTTCTCATTCAGGACTACGTAATCAGCTATTTTCCCGCTTGATATGCTACCGAATTCCATATCCTTTCCTATGCTTGCTGCTGGTGATAATGAAGCACTGTGCCATATTTTATATAGCGGCTCACTGCTCCAACTTTTTAAATTTTTCACTCCATCTATTAGTTTCAAAGTGCTGCCAGCTAAGGATCCTGTTTCTGTTCGAGCCATGCCATCTTTCATTACAACAGTGAATTCACCTAGTTGATATTCTCCATCAGGCATTAACCCTGCGCGCATACAGTCCGTAATTAGTACCAGCTTGTCCCCTTTAACACGTAACGCCAATGTTGCAATGTCTGGATGTACATGAAAACCATCACAAATTAATTCAGCAAAAGTGTTAGGATTCGTTAATGCCGCACCTACCACACCTGGGTCACGATGATGTAACCCTGACATCCCGTTAAATAAATGGACAAAGTTTTGGGCACCCGCATTAATGGCCCTCTTACAGCAAGCATGACTTGCGTCCGTATGTGCTATGCATACAAATACACCATCTTTACTTACATTATTAATAAACTCCAACGTGTTTTCTCGTTCAGGTGCCAGGGCAATTTTTACAATGGTTCCTTCTGAAAGTCTCTTTATTTCTTGAAATTCCTCATAATCTGGATTCCGAAAGTAAATAGAATTTTGGGCTCCTTTATGTTGTTCAGAAAGGTAGGGGCCTTCCAGAAAAATCCCTTCTGATTGTGCGCCAGCCAGTCCTTGTCTGACCGCTTCTGTAATCGCTAAAATAGCTTGATTCAAATCTGTTTTAGACGATGTCAATGTTGTTGGTAAAAAACGCGTAACACCAAGTTGTAAAATCGCTTTCGAAATTTCATGAACTGCTTCCGCAGTTCCGTCCATTATGTCATACCCCTTAATCCCATGAATATGGGTGTCAAATAAACCCGGGGCAATTATATGTCCACTCCAATCGATAACATCGGAACCTAAGGGAACCGTCTCTGAAAATCCACCAAATAATCCATTACACACTAGCAAATATCCACCTTGTTTTTCTTCATTCTCCATTAAATATCGCTCTGCTTTAATATAATATTTCACCTTGAATCCGCTTCCTTTTTTACGCTTATATTCCAGCTACATCTTCTTCTGTTTGTTGCTGTATTTTTTTAAATTCCTTAATATTTTCTTTACCATCTTTTATCATCTTGTCGATAAATGCATCAAGACTGAGTTCCCGATGAAATATTCCGCTCAACAACATAGGTAAGTTTGTTCCCGCCACCACTCGAATATTATCTTTATCTGAAGCTATCCTAGAGCACACATTAAATGGAGTTCCACCCGCCAAATCCGTAAAACATACCACTCCTGCTCCTGTTTCCACCTTATCAATAGCTTTTTTGACAACCTGCTCAAATATCGTTACATCTACTTCAAATGGAATAACCTCTACTTGCTTTATTTCTCCAGCAATTAACTGAACCGATTCAAATATTCCATTTGGAAAAGAACCATGTCCTGTCAGCACAATTCCAATCATTTATCTCATCCTCACTTATCAGTTTTTAGTGTTAAGATATTAAGATTATAAAATATTAAAGTAAGATCCTATTAAACCGACTACAACTGTTAGACCAATCAACATTAAAGGAGAACGCCCCTTTTTAAGTAACCAGTACATTAGTATGGTATATACTAACGGCAGCATTGCTGGCATGATCATATCTAATACATCTGTTTGGATATTTAATTTTGCGTCTCCAGATTTCCAAACATATTCAACTTTAAATGCGACATAAGTGGCAATTAAACCACCAACTACTGTCAAACCAACAATTGATGCAGCGCGGGAAACGAATTTTGTACCATTTTTTAGTTTCACAATTGCTTTAACACCTGTTTTATATCCATAGTTCATTAATCCGAACCGGACACCAAAGTGAATAATATTAAATGATATTAAGAATACGATTGGTCCAAGGGGGTTCCCCTCTACCGCTAAAGAAGCACCAATTCCCGCTGTAATCGGTAATAAAGTAAGATAAAACAATGCATCCCCTATACCACCAAGTGGACCCATCATAGCAACACGAATACCACGAATAGCCTCTCTATCTTCTTTCTTTTGTTCCATTGCTAAAATCACACCCATAATAAATGTTACTAAAAACGGATGCGTATTAAAGAATTCCATATGGTCTTTCATTGATTTACTTAAATCTTTTTTATTTTTATGGATATGCCTTAGACCTGGTAAAATGGAGTAAAGCCATCCGGCCGATTGCATACGTTCATAGTTAAAAGATGCTTGTAATAGTAAAGAACGCCATACTAGGATTCGTAATTGCTTCTGTTGTAAATCCGGAGCTTCAGTTTCATCTTCATAGTGATTAGATGCCATCGGTGATTTCCTCCTCACTAGGCTGATATTTATCTGGACCTTGTTTTTCTTTGTTTTGGTAAAAATCATACAAGGCGATTGCCAAACCAATTAATGCGATTGCCAAAATTGGCATTTCTAAATAAGCTGCTGCGACAAATCCTATAATAAAGAACATGATATATTCGACTTTCATCATAATTTTCAATAACATCGCAAATCCAATGGCCGGCATAATCCCTCCGGCTATGGACAATCCGCCAATAATCCATTGTGGTACTGTTTCAACAAATCCTGATGCTTTTTCCGCTCCAAAGAAAATGGGTAAAAACGCTATAACTGCATAAAATGTAAACAGAATGAACAAGCCTAAATAATTTATTCGTTCAATCCCTTTATAATTTGCTTCTAGTGCATATTGATCGGCTTTGTGCATCATTGGTGCAAATAATGTGAAAAACAAGGTAATTAACCCTTGTACTGCTACAGCAAACGGTATTGCCACCCCAACTGCAACTTTTGGGTCCTGACCAGCAATAATACCAAATGCTGTTCCAATCACTCCCCCAATAACAACGTTCGGTGGCTGTGCACCAGCAAGCGGCACCATACCCATCCATATTAACTCCAAAGTTCCTCCAACTATTAAACCAGTCTGAACGTCCCCTAAAATTAGACCAACTACAAGTCCCGTAACTACCGGACGGTGAATATGGGTTAATCCATTAAATAGATCGACACCGATAATCCCAGCCCATAAAGCAATTAATAATGCTTCGACTAACATAAGTTATCCCCCCCTAAAATTTACTTTAATCTGCTATTCTTTTAAAATAAATCTAATATATTTAGTCCCTTTTCGCTTGGTACTCTTCTTAAATCTAACTTCACGCCTAGTTCTCCCAGACGTTTAAATGCAGCGATATCTTTTTCATCAACAGATACAGTAGAGGAAATCTGTTTTTTCCCTTCTTCATAATGCATATTTCCAATATTCAACTGCTCAATTTGCACTCCGCCTTCCTTTAGCGCCAATGCATCATGCACATCTTTTACAACTAAGAATATTTTTTGACGAGAAGACGCTTTATGAATGACGTCAATCGTTTTTTGTAATGAAAAATAGCGTGATTGAATAACATCAGGCAATACCATATCCATTAAATTTTGTTGAATTTCATCTGTGGATACCTTGTCATTTGCAACGACAATTAAGTTTGCCCCCAGATGGTTGACCCATGTAACCCCCACTTGACCATGTATTAAACGATTATCGATTCTGGTTAATAAAATATTTGGAGCTGACATAAAATTTCTTCCTTTCATAAATGAGATTTTACGACATTTTAAGATTTGAATTCCAATTGGCTTCAAAGTACGAATTCTAAGAGTTAAAGAAGAAAATTGCCTCAATACTTCCTGTTTCTACTAAACGCTCATCATTACCAATAATATCCCTTAACAATTGAAAGCGTTTGCAATGAAAATGAAAAAAAGCAGTCAATGAACTCATGGAAATACTGGGTTGCAGACCCCGGATTCTGTAGATATATTTAATAAAAGGACGAGTGGCCATATACATTAATAAATTTCTTCACATCAAAATTATCTGTCATGATCCCTGAGCACACGCATGTTCAATCATTTTTCCTCGAGTAACTCAGGGATTTCACGGTAAGCCCCCTCGGCAGCTTCAACTTCGTTAAACTAAAGCAGGAGCGACAGGATTTGATTGAAGGCATTGAATCTTTCCTTCAATTAATTGAGTGACAACCGCTTGATTCATTATTTATTGACCCAGTTGATGAATCACTTTTTTACCTCTAGTTCCTGTTTTCATTAAAAAACACGGCGCTTATATTGAATCCTTATTTTACTTTCTCGAACCAGGAACTGGCTGTCTCTTTCAATACTACATTCAGTTCTTCAATATTTCTTTTACCTGTATCTTGTAACCAGGCACGGCCTGCTTGTTCTCCACTAATAGCAAATGATGCCACACCATCTTTCCATGTTGCCCGGCCACATAACACACCGTTAAAGGTAGAACCGGATTCTCTGGCAAATTTCAATGTTTCTTGGAATAGTTTTGCACTTACACCTGCACTCAAGAAAATAAACGGCAGTTCTGTTGCTTCACTCTGTTCTTTGAAAAGAAAGGCAGCTTCTTCTTTACTATAAACAGTTTCGCCTTCTGCATAACCTTCCACAAAGTTCATATCTATCGGAACTTCAACTTTCAACACATCAACTTGATATTGAGGTTTGGAGAACTCCTTCATGGCCCTGATCACTTTATTCGGTTTCACTTTTGCGTACTCTTTACTTTTTACATCATTATTTTCCGCATCATAAGTGACAATTTCCAAGAAAAATGGAAGATCCTCAGCCGCACACTCGGATCCAACACGTTCCATATAGACATGCTTATAGTTATTAATTTTCTCTTCTTCATCTACATCATAATAAAGTAAGAATTTGATAGCATCAGCACCGGCTTCCTTCAAACGTTGTACTGAACATTCCGGTAATAAATCAGGCAACCGGCCCACTTCTGAGGCATCGTAACCGGTTTTTTCATAGGCCACTAATAAACCTGCGTTCTTATCGCGGACCTTTGCTGCCGGCAGACCATATTCTGGGTCCAAAAGTATAGCGGTTGCAAATGGTGTTAATTCCTCAGAAACCAATTCTTTGAAACGGATGATACCATCATCTCCCACTAGATTTGCATCGCCAGACGCAATCATTTTTTTCAAAGAGCCACGTTGATCGATGGCTAATGCTCCAATCACGCCATTTTCATCCGATAAGCGTTTAAGAGCTTCTAATTTATTTTTGGTGAGATCTAACATTGGCATTCTCCTATCAATCTATTTTTTTAACTTTTACGCAATCATAGTACTTTTTAAATTTTCTTATATTTACAAAACCAGTTACGGCTTCCATTGCATTCAACATTCCTGTGGTCATAGCCGTTTTCAGTACAGACTCCACCGTTTGATTTCGGTTCAGTGCCACAGCTAACCCAGCAACGGTCGCATCTCCGGATCCTACAGGATTGACCACATCTATTTTTGGAATCGTAACCTGATAATAATCATCCCCATGCCTGACAAAGGCACCTTTATCACCCACGGACACGACAATCCACTCAATCCCCTTAAAAATCTCATGGTTTAACGTTTGTTTCAAATCGATGTTTCCAGTTTCAGTTTCGAAGCCCAACAGCTGAGACAATTCCGCAGTATTCGGCTTGATGGCAAAAGGTTTTTTCTCATGTTTCAAGACTTGTTTTAACTCTTCCCCTGACGAATCAACAATTACGGGCTTTCCCTTATTACAACTGATTTCAACCATTTTACGATAAAAGTGGGTTGGTAACCCTTTCGGTAAACTTCCTGAAATCGTAACCAGGGAAGCGGTTGTGAGCAGGCATTCGAATTTCTCTAAAAAAGCTGTCCCTTCTTCTTTGGATAACGTCGGTCCAGATTCTAAAATCTCTGTTTGCATTCCCTCATGAAGAATGGCGATACAATTTCTTGATTCTTTTTCGATTCTCAAAAAGTCATTGGGAATATTACTATCATTTAATTCCTGAACAATGTAATCACCAATCGTTCCGCCTAACACACCTGTCGCCAAGACCTCGCCTTCCATTTGTGAAATCACTCGGGCAACATTCAAGCCTTTTCCACCAGCCGTTTTTCGTACCGTTTCCACCCGGTTGACATCATCAAACTTGAATGCATCAACCGGATAAGAAATATCGACAGATGGATTCATTGTTACAGCTAAAATCATCGTAATCACTCTTTCTGGTTGTTGTTTAGGCTTGACCATCCATGTAAGCCATGATTAAATCAAGCTCAGGACTAACTCGATAAAGTCAGCAGCCTAAGCAATTTTCCACAATTGTTTTCGAACTGAACACTCCTAGCAAGTGCATTACATGCCATATAAATGGTTTTGCCGCAGTGGCATTACCTCATTGCCGACATCGGGTCTTTTCTCTTAATAAATATCGGCTCAAAACAGGAGTTACCACCTTATCCTCAAGAAAAAACCAAATCTGCAAAATACATATTGATATGCTTGTTTCCCCATCATTACAAAGCTTTCAAATACCTTCTTTTACTTATATTCGTATAGGGTTACGCCCTTCACCACACGGTTAACCGTTCCTGTCGGTGAAGGTGAATCAGGTGTATTACCGACTTTTACGGAAGCTAGCAGTGAGACAGTTTGCCCAACCATGACAAAGGGTAATGCCAGGTAAACATCCGGTACGGATTGAGCATCACTGCCAAATAAAAACGTGTTCCCAACAAATCTGGATTTGCCATCGACTTCAATGGCACAAATATAGTTGGCAATGTTATCTCGCTGCAATTCATTTAACATATCCAAATCATATTGACGTGTATAAGGGTGATTGGAAACAAAAACAAAAACCAACGTTTTTTCATTGACAAATGATTTAGGCCCGTGTCGGAATCCCAATGGCGAATCAAATGCTGTAACAATTTTTCCCGCCGTTAGCTCTAATACCTTTAACTGCGATTCTCTCGCTAAGCCTTCAAAACTTCCTGAGCCCAGATAAATGATCCGGTCAAAATCACGGTCGATGATTTTTTGGATATCCTCTTCTCTAGGAATAACACTTTCACCCATTTGGCGAATCTTCTGGACAATTGACCCTTTTTCCTCCAGTGGCAGCGGATCAAAAATGAGTAATGTTGTTAGTGTCATGCATGAGTAGCTGCCGGTCATGGCAAAGCCTTGATCATTGGCTTTTTCGGGCATCAATAACAAAAGATTGTGTTCATCACCTTTGGCCCTTTTCGCTAACTCGCCATCATTAGCACAAGTAATCGTTAACTGGTAGAAGTTCGTTACGATTTGTTCTGCTAATTCAACGGCTGCTACACTTTCGGGACTATTGCCGCTTCGAGCAAATGATACCAACAAGGTTGGGAAATCTGCTTTTAAAAATTCATAGGGGTTTGACACCAAATTGGTAGTCGGAACACTCAGCAATTCCCATTTTTTTTCATCCACTTTTCCTTTTAAATAAGGTGTGACAGTATCACCGACATAGGCAGAAGTTCCGGCACCTGTAAAAATGACACGTATTCGTTCATGTTGCTCAGCCAGTTTTTGCAAAAATGCTTGAATCTCTACGTGTTTCTTTCTATATAATGAATAGGTTTCATCCCATAAAACAGGTTGTTGCTTGATTTCCTCTGTTGTAATCGATGCACCTAACGATACTAATTTTTCTTTATCAAGTGTAAACATCTCCAACACTTCTCCTTTTTTATAATCTCTCGAAAACTCGTAAACCTGCACCAACGACGCCGTTATCTTGCTTCAATGTGCTGATGCTCATTTGCCCTAAAATATGTTGTTGTTCAGGTAATTGGTAGCTTTTTAGCTTTTCTTTCATTAACTTAAGCAGAAAAGGATTATTTACGATGACACTGCCTCCGAAAACCATTTTATGTGGATCCAATAAACAGGAAATCGAATAAAGTCCTTGAGCTAAGTTGTCAGTCACATCTTCAATGATGCGATATTCACATGTCCCATTTGCATAGCCTGCAAAAACTTCTTTAGTGGAAATATTTTCAACTTGCAATTCCTTTTCCGCCAACTTTTCGATGGCAGGCCCAGCAGCCACTTTTTCCAATCGCTTAATTCCCTTATTGTCTGCCTTCGAAAGTACCGGTATCAACCCAAGTTCCCCGGCGAATCCTGCCCCCCTGAAAAATGAACCATTTTGAATGATGGAACAGGAGATTCCGGTACTAATAGTCACATAGACAAATGTCTCGTTCCGCTTTACCTGAGCTGCCTTCCACTCGGCAAATGCCGCCATATAAACATCATTGTCAATACTAATTTGTTCGAGTCCGAATTGCTCCCGTAAACGGGCAGTGATGGGGAACTGTTTCCAAGGTAAATTATTTTGAAAAATAGCTACGCCATTTTCACAATCAACTTTACCTGGTACACCCACACCGATGCCCTCTATGTCATCTAGGGAATAAGATGATTTTTCAAGAACTTGTTCCACTGCTTCTAAAACTCTGGCAAACATTTTTTCCCGATCTGAAGGATCACTTTTTACATCCACGCGCTTCAGCAATTCTCCCGATTCCGTAATGATACCCGCTGCAATTTTTGTCCCTCCAATGTCAATGCCGATTGCATTTTTCATTTTCCTGCACCTCTTATTCCTCTCCATCGTTTACTTTTCGAACAAACGATTCCGAACACTTCATAGTCTTTCCCCACTCCTCAAAATAGTCAACTAATTCAGAATTTTTATACCACCTTTATATAGTTGGGTTGTTGGTACAAGTTTATTTTAATAAAAACTCATAGCCAAAATACTATGAGTTTTTTTAAAACGAAAGTTCAGGATTAGAGTGTCTAAATAAGCCTGCCTTCCAAAAACCATACTTACAATCTATACTTATTTATTTTACACCATCACAACTTGTTGGGTCAACCCAACAAGTTGTGATATCCTAGAATTAATTTTAGGTTTAAGTCCCCTATTGAATCGTGTACATTTTTCTATTTATTTTCCGCCTGTTACTGCAATTCCTTCAATAAATTGTTTTTGCAAGAAGATAAATAAAATCAGCATTGGCAGTATCGCTAAAAAGGAGCCTGCCATAAGTATAGGATAGTTTGTTAAATATTGACCTTGAAGCGATGACAATCCGACAGAAAGTGTCATTGCTTCAGGAGAACTATTTACGATCATTGGCCACATCAATTCATTCCAGCTCCAAAGAGTAGTGAAAATGCCCAAAGCAATCAACCCAGGTTTCGCGAGGGGAAGCATTACTTTCCAGTAAATTTGAAAATGGTTACAGCCATCAAGTCTGGCTGCCTCTTCTAGTTCTTTTGGAAGTCCCATAAAGAATTGCCTTAACAGGAACGTACCGAATGCACTAAACAAACCTGGTACTATTACCGCCTGTAATGTATTTAACCAGCCAAGATCCACCATAATCATATATTGCGGGAGTAAAAACACTTGCCCTGGTACCATTAATACCGATAAAGCTAACATGAACAGAATGTTCCTGCCTGGAAATTCAATTCGAGCGAATGCATAGGCGGCTAACGAACACAAAAATAGCTGGCCTGCTGTCCGGACGATCGTAATTATAAAGGTATTAAACATAAATTTGAAAAAAGGCAGAAGTCCAAAAACCTCTATATAGTTCCCCCATTGGAAATCCTTAGGAATTATAACAGGCGGAACATGAATAGATTCAGCATAGGTTTTTAATGAGGTTAAGATCATCCATAAAAAAGGCATGACCATTGCCACGGATCCTATAATAAGGACGAAATGGATAAGGAATGTCTTACTTGTTACAAACTGTCTCGTTCTTTCCAATGGTTCTCCCTCCTTTAGTCATAATGAACCCATTTTTTTTGTAAGACCATTTGGATTGCAGTGATAATCAGGATTACTATTAATAATAGAACAGCGATTGCTGCTGCATATCCCTTATCGTTTAAAACGAAAGCGTGCTGATAGAATAAATAAACTACCGATTGTGTGCTTTCCAAGGCTGTACTACTTTTTCCAATCATCATGAAAATTAGATCAAACACCTGAAAAGCTCCAATTAGAGAAGTGATACTTACAAAGAAAATAACAGGAGAGAGCAGTGGCAGTGTAATTTTAAAGAACACACTGATCGGTCCTGCTCCATCCATTTCTGCTGCTTCATAATAGGACTTTGGAATTCCTTGCAGTCCGGAAAGAAAAATGACCATGTTATAACCAATTCCACTCCAGATTGCTACCACAATAATCGAAAATAAGGCAATTTTCGGATCACTTACCCACTGGGGACCCTTGATCCCAAATAAAGATAAAAGATAGTTTAGCAGTCCATAATCAGAATTATAAAGCCATTTCCAAACCATTGCGATGGCAGCAGGCATCGTAATTACGGGTAAGAAATATAATGTGCGATATACGGATTTCCCTTTAATTTTCTGGTTTAGGAGTACCGCTATTATAATAGAGAAGAAAATCCCGATTGGGACAGTGATAATAATATAAATCCCCGTATTCTTAAATGATTTCATAAGGTTAGTATCCTCAAGCATCCGCTTATAGTTATCTAACCCCGTCCACTCATATTGACCAAATGCTCCCCATTCCGTGAAACTAAAATATAAGGTCTGAAAGATAGGCCACAAGTAAAAAATGAACAAACCGAGCATGGTAGGGGCAATCATGAGATAAGCCCAAAAGAAGTCTGAACTTTTCCTTGTCTTCGTTAAGTTGGAAACCTTAAGTTTTGCATTCGTATTCACTTCAACCTGTAGAGGATGTTCCTTCACTGCATTCACTCCTTTTAAGGAAAGAAGAGAAGAATCATCTTCTCTTCTTCATTTTTTCTACTTCTTGGATAGCGCCTCATTTGCCTTTTCTGTTAACTCTCTTACAGCGTCGTCCACACTTTCTTCTTCACTCCATACCTTTTTAAGAACGTCCGTTTCATACTGCCAAATTTCTCCTGTCCTTATAACACTAGGCAATGGAACAGAATAATCGACACCATCAATAAAGGCCTGAAGATTTATATTTGGAACGGCTTGTATCCAAGCATCCTGTGTATCATTATAAGCTGGAATAACCGTCCCTGTTTTCGCAAATATATCTGCGGCTTCTTTAGAGCCTAGGAACTGGACAAACTTCCATGAAGCGTCTTTATGCTTTGTGTTAGCCGCAATAACATTGGCTAGCCCATGAATGGCAACCGCGCGCTGTTTTCCTTTTGGTACTACAGCAACATTTATATCAGGATTATTCTTATACTCTTGTACCATCCAAGGACCATCAAACATCATCGCTACTTTTCCTGAAGAGAATAATTCAGAAGCGGCTGTTTCTGTCATTTGAGCCTGTGTTGGAGATAATCCCTCCTTAATGAAACTAATATTATAATTTAGCGCATCAATGGCCTCCGGCTGATCAAAACCTACAGACTTACCATCGTCAGAAATAATATAACCGCCATTTTG
This sequence comes from Peribacillus sp. NPDC055009, assembly GCF_053608705.1. Taxonomy (NCBI): domain Bacteria; kingdom Bacillati; phylum Bacillota; class Bacilli; order Caryophanales; family Bacillaceae; genus Peribacillus; species Peribacillus sp. NPDC055009. The sequence continues at coordinate 63,949 of NZ_JBSGVZ010000007.1, forward strand.
CCAGATAAAATCATAATAGCCACCTTGGTTGCCCATTAATGCAGCATAGCCCCAAATACCTTTGTCTTTATCTGTCAGTTTTTTAGCGACTTCCTTTAACTTACTCCAATCCCAAGTGTCATCTGGATATGGTACACCTGCTTCATCAAAGATTTTTTTGTTATACCATAAGCCCGTTGTATCAAAGTCTTTTGGAATACCGAATATTTCTCCTTTTACGGTATAAAGGTCAATTAAAGATTTCGGATAATTATCTAAGCCATAGTTTTCTTTTTTTGCAAGGTCAGTAAGTGGGAGGATTACCTTTCCTTCTGCATATTTCTCAACATGGGCACCATTCATCCACATAACATCTGGCAACGCTGCCCCAGTTGCAGCAGTTTCAAGTTTTTGAAAATACTGGCCATAAGGAGTCATCTCCGTTTTTACTTTAATGTCCGGATATTTTTCGTTAAATAATTTGATGACTTCATCAATGGCAGTGACTTGCTTCTTATCCCAAAATCCATAAGTAATTTCAACCTTTCCGTCCCCTGATGCAGTGTCATCATTACTACATCCAGCTAATCCTATTAATCCTAAAATTGTGGTTAAAAGCATTATTAGCCATTTTTTCATCATGTTACCTTCTTTCAAATAAAGTTTTGTAGATTTCTAACAAAATACTTCTTGAACACGAATGGTTTTGTGACAATTTTCACCATGATTACCCTTACATTTATTTATTCCATTAAAACTTTTACTACAGCATAAATTAGAAATACGTACGAGTGCGATTTGTATAGGGCTTACCACCTCCACAAAATAAAATAGGCTCGGAAAATAAAACCAGGATGTGAACAAATCTTCTTTGTTGAATTTACACTCCAAAGAAAATGGTAGATGGTGCCTTTCTCTTAATATAAGGAAATTACTTACCTCTTGGTTTTTCTTTTAAACTATTATAATAATCGTCAATATTAATGGATTGACCCTGTTTTAGCCTTGACTCTTCAGCAGCAAATGCCATTAGGTGACTTCTTACTGAAGCAAGTGCGGAAGAAACGCTATCTTGTTTATTTCCATATTGAATTTCTCTCAAGAAAGTCCTAATGATGCTGTTATCTCCACCACCATGTCCACCAATGGGATTGTCAAATCTTATTATCGTTTCATGCTTGGTGAGAAAATTAAAAATCGAAATACTATTTTCCTCCATATTCCCACGTATTTCTCCTTTTGTTCCCATTATTTGAACAATACGTGTTTGCTCCCTTGTGAACCCGCACATACTAAACGTCGCTGTTGCTCCACCCTCGAATTCCATATTTACAACTTGATGATCCACCACATCATTATCTGAGCGATATACGCATTTTCCAAATGGTGTTTCATTTAATGCTTTTATTATTCCTTCATTTGTATAGTCCTCTGTAAATTTCCTTGCCCATCCTTTTCCTTCCCCTAGATAATACCTTCCAGCATGAAATGGGCATTCATGTTCAACAGGACAGCCATCTAAACATCTTTTCGGTGCTCCAATTGGTGCATTTTCTTCCTTAAAATGCATAAGCGAACCATATGAACTAATGCGTTTACACTCCTTGTCTATCACGAAAGAAATAATATCCATATCATGACATGATTTTTGCAGAATCATCGGACTTGTTCGTTCTTTATTATTCCAATTGCCACGTACAAAGCTATGCGACATATGCATAACTTCTACATTTTCATTTAATTGAAGCGAAACTACCTCACCAATTTCTCCTGATGAAATGATCTTTTTAATTGTTGCCCAAAATTCTGTATACCTCAATACATGGCATATTGTAAGATGTCGATTATACTTTTGGGCTGCTTGTTCCATCGCTATGCATTCCATTGGATCTGGGGACATAGGCTTTTCCAACAAAACATGATAACCCAGTTCCAATGCTTTCATGGTCGGTTTAAAGTGATTGCGATCAAGTGTACAAATAATAGCTACATCAGCAATTTTTCTTCCTGAATTGAATGCATCTTCCCAAGATTCATAACTATTTTCGTTGGAAATATTATGTTCTTGTTGAAATTTAGTTCTTCTTTCTTTATTCGGCTCAGCCACACCTGTGATCTTTAATTCATTAGGGTATTCTAAGGCATAAGGTGCATAAGCTCTTACCCCTCTGTCACCTGCCCCGATTATTATTGCTGTCATTTGTTTCATGGTTTACTCTCCTATCTTCCATTTTTCCGATAGTTTTCCTGATTTACTCCAAACGTTTTCCAACAAATTTCAAAAAAAGAACCGCTTAGGTTCGTTTTATATTAGATGATTCCCGAAGGACTAATTCAAATGGCAATATGATTTTTATCGGAAGTTTAATCTTCCCTTCTACCATTTCCATAATAGTTTTAGCTGCAATTCTTCCCATTTCATATTTAGGGATGTCTACCGTCGAAAGCTGTGGAGACGAATATTTCCCCATTTCAATATTATCAACCCCAAAGAAAGCGATATCCTCTGGAATTCTAAGTTTATTTTCTCTGACAGCTCTCATGGCAGGGATGGCCATCAAGTCACTCGCACAAACCATTGCTGTTGGCATATGCAATGGATCACTTTTAATTAAAGTTTTCATTTTCTCATAGCTGTTTTCCATTTTCCACTGTGTATTCATTACCCATTCAGATTGGATGGCTAGCCCGGCTTCTTCCATGGCATGTTGAAAACCTTTAAAACGATGTTCAGCATACAAATTTTCAAAAGTTTCATTAACACCTCCACCAATAAAACCTATGTCCCGGTGCCCTTGCTTAACTAAATACTGAACCACCATTTTAATAGATTCCTCGCGATCGTAGTCTACGATTGCTATATTTTTATCTGTATAAAAAAAGTCCAATCCTACTAGAGGTATATTTTGTTGAATATATTCAATAATGCTGTCATTAATCTTATCGATAAGAAGCAGTCCTTCAATCCCCGAATCATGTATAGTCTTAAGAAGTAGCGTCTCGTTCTCAAGTTCATCCCTGGTAATACTAATCAAGTTGTAATCATGATCTGTTAATACATCACGAATACCTGTATAAATATTTGCAAAGTAAGGGTTAATTTCCGCCTGTTTTGGATTAGCTACCCATCCAATTTTCATTGTTCTTATCTTATTCTTTCCTTGCTTGTTTGCAACTAAATTTCGAGCATTTTGATTTGGTATATACCCTAACTCCTTAACAGCCTCCCAAATTTTCGCTTTTGTTTCCTGGTTAACATTTCGTGTCTGATCATTTTGAATTACTCTAGAAACAGTAGAAATGGAAACACCTACACGTTCAGCAATATCCTTTAATCTTATCACTAATAAAACACCTCTTAATTATGTACTTAAGCGCTTTCTTATAAAGGATAACAAATATTTTTATCCTTTATAAGGAAAACATTTTGAATGTTTATAATGTTTTTAAGAGTAGTTTTATTTCGTTCACATTTCCGCTTAATACTTAATGGGTTGTTGGTACAAGTTGCATTAAAAAAAAGTTCCAATAAATTGTTTTGTCGACATAACCCTGTAGTTGACTGAAAATTATGACTAAATTAAATATATACTCCATCCGTTAACCTGTCAACCCAACAACCTAAATAAATAAAAAAACTGATTCCTTTATATTGAAATGTAATTATCTCTTACATTTCATGTTAGCGGGTTTTTGGAACTTAAAAAACTCATAGACATAATGCTATGAGTGATTCAACCTTCATGTTAGTTCCGTGTAAAAGCGGCAGCGATCTCCTCGTACAATGGATATACAAAACTCAACAGGCATTCCATTAATATCATAGGCTGTCCGTTCAAGCAACAGTGCCGGAAGGCCTTCTTCCGTTTGAAGGTACTCACTTTCTTCAGCACGAATGAGGACGGGTTCAAATGCCTCTTTTGCTCTGGTTACTACGATATTAAATTGTTGTGAAAATAAATCATATAATGAAATTTCGCCAACTTTTTCAAGTTGCTCCGTATCTGAAACCACGTTCTTCGGGATGAAAGAAGATTCCAGAATATACGGTTCATCGTCGGCACAACGAAGGCGTTTCATTTCAATGACATACTCATCTTCTCCAAGCTGCAGCGCATCCCTGATTTTTGCCGTTGATTTAACTTCCTCTATTTTTAGAATGATATCTTTAGGGTTCATTCCTTTTTCTTTCAATACTTTGCTAAAGCTGTAAAAACCCATCAATGACTGTTGCAATTTTGGTTTTGCCACGAAGGTACCTTTTCCTTGAATTCGGTAAAGGATGCCTTCCTGTACTAGCTCCTCAATTGCTTTTTTAGCTGTGTTCCGGCTCACACCGAATTGGTCCATCAATTGATTTTCAGATGGGATTTTGTCACCATGTGTCCAATTCCCCTTTTCAATAGAACCCTTCAGCCTCTCCATCAATTGGTGATAAAGTGGAATTACACTTTCGTGCTGCAGTGGTTTCATTATAATAAGCCTACCTTCCATCCTTACTTACATTCTTTTAACAAATTATATCACTTATAGTGTCAACCCAACAAGTACAGTTAGGCTAGGAATTATTGCTATATGATTAAAAAGGAGCCAACAACTTGTTGACTCTTTGTTTTAAAAAGTAGAAGCTAAATCTTTTGATGTGCTATAGCCTTTTCTTTTATCTCTTGTGCTTTATCAGGCATTGCTGCATGTTCTTCAACGAATACACCTTCAAAGGAAGGTTTCAAACTCTCATCACATTAATTAATAGGAGTAACGCATTTGCTCGCTGTAGCCCTGTCTGTTTAGTTCCCCGAGTTCGCCTCATTGCTACGCTGCTGTACTTGTACCTTGTCCCCTATTTCAATGGACAACAAATCCTCACCTAATAAAACAGTTCCTCCATATGTTTTTTTAGTTCTTTCGAGCAAATTAGCTTTTTCTTCTGTTAATCCACCCAATAATACTATATGTGAGTACACAGCAAGTTTTGGTTGTATTTGTCTAAAGACTTTACCTGCTTCCTCCGGTGTAGTGTGAAGATCAAGTATATTGGCGATTGATTCTGATTCATTATCAGGTTTTGCCGCTGCAACCTCATGAATAACTACGTCAGCACCTTTAGCAAATGTAATTAGATTTTCATTATAGCGGGTGTCACCTGAGATAACTACTGAATGCCCTTTGTAATTAACCCGATAACCAAAAGCAGGCTCAATTGATTTATGGTCTACCTTGAAGGCTATTACTTCAATCCCCTTTTTGTTATAGACAATGCCCTCCTTGATATCATTTGCCATAATACTTGCTCCTTCAATGTTTCCATTTCCAGAGTCATCCCTTGCATCCAAATCGGCTTTAAATGCTTTATGCATATGTAACATCATTTTCTCGGTTCCCTTAGGTCCCCAAATGTTAAATGCTTGCTCCCTTTTCCCTCCTGTTGGTAAAGAACCTGTAAGCCATACGTCCGGTATGCCGATAGTATGATCCGAATGCAAATGAGTTAGAAATAACTTATCTACACTGCCTGGTAACATATTCGCTTTATATAATTGTAAAGCAGTTCCACGTCCAGCATCAAAGAGGAGTTTTTCATTACCAACTTCAACAAGAGTAGCTGGACCGGAGCGGGATGTACTTAAAAGTGGAGAACCTGTTCCTAATAGGGTTACTTTAAAGTCGGTTTGCTTTACAGCAGTTTGGCCAAAAGAAGGAAGTAATAATGATAATGATAGAATTATTGATACCACCAACCAAAAACCAAAAGAAGTATACCTTATTCTTTCCTTCATAACAAAAACCTCCTGTCAGATTATTTGACTTTACACAAGGAAGAACCACTTGTTTCGAATATAAAACCACGTTTCAAAAAAACATGAATACAAGCTAAATATTATAATATTTTTAATATTCAGTCAATAGTACCCAAAATAAAATCATGTACATTGTTTTAACCTTCCGACAAGATTACTGGACTCTGAAATAATATTACATAATATCGGATTTCATATTGGATCATTGTTCATACTAAATAAAAAATAACTGTTCAAGAAGGAGTTTATATGCCGAACGGAAAAAATAATCCAGCTCATCAAAAAAATCAGGTTAGTCGATTAAACGAAGTGATGGAAGTGGATACAGATGTCAATGAAGATCCTAATCGGGAGAAATTATTAGATGACTCAGTTGATTCTTTTCTAATATCGAAAAAAGAACAGGATTATTAGAGGAGAAATTTCGGTCGTTATTGTCTTGTATAAGAAATTTTGTTATTTAATTCAAATGGGCCCCTCATATTGAGAGGCCCATTTTTTATTTCATCAACGTACAGTTTCCTTAACAGCAAGACTCTGAATTATGATGTCATTAGTTGAAAATGACGATATAATGTTAGTCGAATGATTGTATTCACAAAAAGGAGGTTCGTTTCTATGAATATTTTAATTTTGGGTGCAACTGGACGCGTTGGGGGTCAATTAGTTACTTACGGTCTGCATGATAAGCATCATGTTACAGTTTTAGTACGCAATCCAGAGAAGATTGGAATAAGCAATGCCAATTTAACCATTATTCAAGGTAATGTATTAAATAAAACTGATATCGTTCGTGCTATGCATGGGATTGATGTTGTTATTAGTGCGCTTAATACTGATGGGACAACCACTTTATCAGCAAGTATGCCCCTGATTATCGAAGCAATGGAAAACGAAGGAATACAACGAATTATAACCATTGGAACAGCAGGAATCCTGCAAAGCAGAACAACCCCCAATTCTCTGCGTTATCAGTCTAGTGAATCGAAGCGAAGGTCTACCCGCGCAGCGAAAGAGCATCATAAAGTTTACGATATACTTAAACAATCAACACTTCAATGGACGATTGTCTGTCCTACGTATCTGCCCGATGGAGAAAGTGTTGGTACGTATCGTGTAGAAGGTGACTTTTTGCCGGAGGATGGGGTTGAAATATCGGTCCCGGATACAGCAGACTTTGCATTCAGCCAAATAAAAAGTAGCGATTATTTAAAATCACGTGTAGGCATTGCCTACTAATAATTCCAATTAGCGATACTCCCCTTTGAAAAAATTTGTTTAATCTTAGATGAAGTAAAGAAACCATCACGTCCTCTTTGAAAGCCGGTACAATTTTCGTAAATGCACACAATCAGCTGAACCATTGCCAAGAATATTTTCCGGTTTCATTAGGGCGAAGATTTCGCCTGTACCTTGTTCATGAACTTCTATTCCATTGTGCTATATTTCCCCTCCAAAAATAGCCACATTCTGCCGGTCAGGAGCAAAAGCAAGCCCGTTCCATTTCAATACGGTCTGTACAAATCCTAGTGAGTCGGCATTGTATCTCCCTGCGATCCTCTGATACGCTTCGAGCTCATATATGCCATCCCTATTGTAATCAACCGGATATAAACCAGATAAAGGATTGACCCACCCTTCTATTGGCGCCTTCAGTACACCATCCTTGTTATATATTTCAGCTAAATAGTCCTTATCCTTATAAGTAAGGTCAAGAATGTACCTTTCTTTTAGGTAAGTACTATTCACCTTTGCCTTGTAATGGTTTTCATAATTCACATCGTATTTATAGGTTTCATTGAAAGTATCTGAATTAAAAATGGTCATGAGATGACCGTTAAGATATGCAAAAACATACGCATAAATGGAGCCACCGCTTCCTCCTGTATCAATGACCACTAAAATGTCATCCCCCTTATTACCTGTAAAATCACCAAGAAAAATGGTCGGATTATATCCTGCGTTATTTTTCATGGGAACTTGTTGATATTGATGAGTCCTCCCATTTTGGATAACCAAAGTTATATCCCTCCAAAAGGGGCTATCAGGGGTTTTGTTTGCAGTTAGAAAAACATTGTCCTTTATCCCGTCCCCATCAATATCGCCTTGCTTTGATGTCACTATGACTGTTCTGTTGGAGTTCATTTCCCTTGTAAGAACAGTTTGGAGGTTCAGTTGCATGTCTTGCAGTTCCTGCCTTGAAGGATAAGGGTTTGGAAACGACAACGCGTTATCAATCGTTTGCATTGCTTCACTTGTTAACCCGGCCCTACTTTGAGTCTCTGCCAAACAGTACCAATAATAAGAATGATTCGTTTCTTGTATTTTTGTGTAATAGTATTGAATCACCTTTCTAATGTCATACGTATCCACCTTCATCCCACCTGTCTCTTTATTATCCATATAGAATTATATGCGGGAATTTAGTGAATAGCCTTGAGTGCATATATATTGCTGGAAACAACAATATTGTCCTTCTCCTCAAATATATCGCCTAATTATGAATGATTTCTGGGCATAATACCTTCTAATAAACAAATTCGCTTGCATAAATTTATTTAATTTGCTATTATAACTGACGAACGTTCGTTAAATTATGGGGTGATATTATTGAAAAGTAATGAAATTAAGGACGCCGCTCTAAAATATTTTACGATTCATGGTTATGAAGGAGCGTCGCTTTCTCAAATAGCTGAAGAAGTCGGCATGAAAAAGCAATCCATTTACGCTCATTTTAAAGGCAAGGATGATCTTTTTCTGCAAGTTTTACGTGATGCGAAAGAGACGGAGCTATCTTCGAAACTCCAATATTTCAGTAAAGTTGATTCAAAAGATCCTGAAAAAGATTTATTTGGATTCCTACAATTGGTCATCGATCTTTTCCAAGAAAATGAGCATATAAAGTTTTGGCTGCGTATGTCCTTTTTTCCGCCAGCACATCTTGAAAAAGAAATCGGGCAGGAAGTGATGGATATCGAGGAAAAAGTGCAGGAGATCCTTGAATGCAAATTCCATGATTGGATCAATGCCAAATTAATCGTCGATGAAGAAGCCATAACACCGACCTATGCTTTTCTGGGAGTTGTGGATTCCATTTTGCTTGAGCTTGTATACGGCAATGATGAGAAACGGCTGAAGGATAAATTAGCAGCCTCTTGGAAAGTTTTTTGGAGAGGTATTTCACAAGAATGATTCACAAAGAAAGTGGTGTTAAAACATGAATAAACCAATTAAAGAACAAAAGGCGGTATTAATCATTCTTCTAAGCAATATTTTCATTGCTTTTCTGGGAATTGGACTCATCATCCCCGTTATGCCGTCATTTATGAATATCATGCATTTATCAGGAAGTACGATGGGCTATCTTGTTGCCGTATTTGCTGTTTCACAGCTTATTATGTCACCTTTCGCAGGTCGTTGGGTTGACCGTTATGGCAGAAAGAAAATCATCATCATCGGCTTATTCCTTTTTGGTGTTTCAGAACTTATCTTCGGTGTAGGGACAAACGTATCCGTGTTCTATTTATCAAGGATCCTTGGGGGTATCAGTGCTGCCTTCATCATGCCAGGTGTTACGGCATATGTTGCAGATATTACATCCGTTCAGGAAAGGCCAAAAGCAATGGGCTATATTTCAGCCGCAATTAGCTTGGGCTTTATAATAGGACCCGGGATCGGTGGCTTTGTTGCAGAATATGGTATACGCTTGCCCTTCTTCCTTGCGGCGGCCATTGCTTTTTTAGCATGCCTTTCATCGATATTCATTTTAAAAGAGCCGATGACAAAGGAACAGCTTGCAAAAGTTTCCGCTAATACAAAGCAAACAAACTTTATGGGCGATTTAAAAAAATCACTAAATCCGCTTTACTTTATTGCGTTCATCATTGTATTTGTACTCGCTTTTGGTTTATCAGCCTATGAAACGGTTTTTAGCCTATTTTCTGATCATAAATTCGGCTTCACGCCGAAGGATATTGCCATTATCATTACAATAAGCTCTATTTTCGGAGTTGTTGTGCAAGTCTTTATGTTTGGAAAGCTGGTAGATATTCTCGGCGAAAAGAAGCTTATTCAATTATGTTTAATCGTCGGTGCAATTTTTGCGGTAGCATCCACTATGATTTCCAGTTTTTCGGCAGTACTAGTGGTAACTTGCTTCATATTCCTTGCATTTGACCTTCTTCGTCCGGCTTTGACGACATTTTTATCAAAAGCTGCCGGGAAAGAACAAGGATTCGTTGCTGGAATGAACTCCACCTATACGAGCTTAGGGAATATCGCCGGGCCATCCATGGGAGGATTGCTTTTTGACGTAAACATCCACTACCCTTACCTTTTCGCTGCTGTCATTATCGTCATTGGCCTTGGCATTACAGTCATTTGGAAAGAAAACCGATTGACAGAAAGCTTAGCGAAATAATGAAAGTCCCGGATGGTTATTCGTACCTTTCCTTTTCGAGCTGGAAAACTCCCAAACTTGAAAGATGATATTCTACTAAAAACCCCCCTTGCCCATATTTGGGCAAGGGGGGTTTTTAGTAATCTTTTTGAGAACGGGATTCTTACTACTACTTTTTTTGCTCATGATAACCGCTCCAAATCGATTTCGAATTTATATCGATCTGCCCGGTAGACAGATCTGACAAGCCCAAGTGGTTGATTGGTATCCAGGGTACTTCTTCGTTCAATCAGCAATACAGGGGCACCTTCGACTACCTCGAGCATTTCCGCCTCTTTTTTTTGAGCAATCGCGGCTTCAATTACCTGGTCATGCTGAATTTTTAAACCAAACGTTTTTTCTACATAGTCATGCATGGAAGTTATGGCTATTTCTTCCGTTAGATCCAGGGCAAGATTTTTAGAGATAAATAGCCTTTCATATGCCATCGGCAACCGATCAGCAAGCCTAACACGTTCCAGCTCGAAAATAGGAGCTTCTGCTTCAACATCAAGCTTTGCAGCAAGATCATGATCAGCATTGATCTCCGTAAAACTGATAAATCGTGTACTGGGTTCAAGTCCTCTTGAAATCATATCCTTCGAAAAGCTTGTTAATCCTTGCAAGGGCCGCTCCAATTTTTGTTGGGCAACGAATGTTCCTTTTCCGCGCTGCCTATATAAATAACCGCCATTCACTAGGTTAGAAATGGCCTGTCTCACAGTCATCCTGCTTATTCCATATTTTTCAGTGTATTCTTTTTCTGAAGGAATCATCTCTCCTGGCACCAATTCAAGATTTTGAATCGCTCCTTTAATCTCCTCTTCAAGTTGATGATAAATGGGACTGGGAGAATTCTTTTGGATCATTCAGCGTACATCTTCCTTTCATCGTTATGAAATTTCACAAGGCATCCTGATTGGAAACATACAGTTCATCAATCTTATCCATGCATATGAACACGATAAGTTATGACTCGCCTTTCTAAGTATCCAAATTCCTTTTTGTGAATTTCAATACCGATTCCCTTGAACGTTCAATTTCATTTTTATTTTCATTATAGAATTTTGAAACATACGCATAGAAAATGATGCTGACCGTTAGAAATTGTGCAAAAAGCGAACTTGTTGCAGCACTTCGGAATTTAGCCTCCGGGGCACGTACATGATTTAGGGACATATCAACTTTTTTAGTTAAGCCATTGTTCCCCAGTCGCGATAAACCAATTGTCTTTATGCCATATGCTTTAGCAATATCAACGAGTTCAAGGACTTCTTCAGTTTCGCCACTATTGGAAATACAGAAAAAAACGGTATTCTTTGATGATGCAGCCAGTGCAGTTGCCGTAATATGCGGGTCTTGATTGGCACTTACAATCTTTCCTAACCGTAACCATTTTTGTGTAATATCTTCAGCAACGAGCCATGATGCACCTAAACCATAGACATAAATTACATCTGCACTCCTCATGGTTTCAATGATATTGTCAAGAACGGACTCATCCAAATAATGCGCAGTTTCTTGTATAGCTTGGACAGAGTTGGAAACTATTTTATTTTTAATGGACGCAATTGTTTCGTTAGGCTCAATGTCATGGAAACCTTTTTTCTCAGGTTGGGAAATCAGGGATGATAGGGATACCTTCAGTTCTGAAAAGCTGTTAACTTTTATAGAATGACAGAACCTCGTTACGGCCGAACTGCTGGCATTGGCATGATCAGCCAATTCATGTATCGTCATTCTTATAATGTCGTTTGGATTTTCTAAAATATATTGTGCAATTTTCCGTTCTGATTTAGGCAACTGGTTCAATAAGCTTTCAATTCTCAATATAATATTTTCGACGTGCATATGATTTACTCTCCTTGATCTATACTTACTTTAAATGCTTCATTGCTATGTAATAACAACCTAAGGTAGCTGATACGTCTTCCAAAACAAAATTCACATTTGGATTTTCAAGTTTAATATGATTGATGAAAGAGCTTTGCACCAATGGTATATTTGTCAAGATGCTACCTTTTATTGCAATTGTAACATTCCCACTTAACTTTAACTTCTTGATAACCTCAAGTGTTTGTTTTGAAAGGTGGTACCCAGCCTGATTCAGAATTTTTTTGGAGAAACCATCGCCCTTAACCGCATGTTGGACAATCAGGGGAACAAATGAGGCAATCTCGGATTTCGTGGCAGAATAAATGAATTTCTTCAGTTCCATTACACTATGATAGCCAAGTTTTTTCAGTATCGACTCGGTTAAATGGCTATATTCATACCCCTCATCCTCTTCTTTCGTCATTTTTATAAAAGCCTGCATGGCGATCCAATAGCCACTTCCTTCATCCCCAAGGATGTGTCCCCAGCCACCAGCCGATTTCTCGATTCCTTTATGGATGCCGATACTTACAGATCCAGTTCCGGATATGGTCAAAATGCCATCATTTCCTTTAAGCAAAGCAGCATGAGCGATAATTGCATCATTTACAATGGTGAACGGGGCCTTAAATGCCATGCTTAATGCACTTTTTATGCCCTGCGGATTTTCAACTCCTCCATACCCGGCTAATCCTAAGCAAATGTAATGGCAGCTTCCATTGTTAATGGGCATTACGCATTCTTCAATTGCCTGTATAATGTTAGCGATGGCTTTTTTTTCATTAATAAGCAGGTTTCCAAATCCCGCTATGCCTTCACTAATTTTATTTCCATCTAAATCATAAGCCACTGCTTCAGTTTTAGTGCCTCCGCCGTCAACTCCGATAATATAATTCATATTATTTTATTCTCCTATTCAGTAAAAAAGGAAGGAAGATCACCTTCCTTCCCTGATCAATTAATATTGAATTGGAATTTCCCCCATGGTTCCAAATAATCGAGAAGAAAAATTTCCTCTTCTGTTATTCGGCCAACTACATTTGTTTTCCCCGAATTCTTCATTTCCTTTAATGCAATCTGCAATTCCCCTTTATATTGTCCATAGAGCTCATTTTCAATTAAAATATCACCGCGCCTGATATCAGGCGTATATGTTGGTTTAAATTCTTCGCTCTTATATTTCACACGTGATTGAGTCGAGCGAATTAAATAATCGGAAACATCTCCACGGTAAAAATGGAATTCTTCCAATACTATTTTTTTCTCTAGTGCTGTTATGGTTTCGTGAAGGTTAACATTAAATGTTAACAGGCCGCTGTTTAACAGGCTAAGCTGCTTCAATTCATCTTCAGATGCGTAAGCATTTGCAATGATTACATCATCAATCAACCCTGTCGCATACAAATGTTTCGCTTGTGTTGTAATCGGCAATTCCCGGTGCATTTCTAAAGTACATAATCCTTCCGTTACAGGCCAAGGACCGTACGTTGCTGCATGTGAGCTGATGAAAGCTGCCGTGCGGATATTATGCTTTTTGAATGACTCACAGCATTTTATAAAATGAGGATAGCTCAATCCTGCATAGCGGTGCGGATAGAAGTTATGCGATCCAACTAAATTCTCTTTATTTGGTTTGTAATCCATAATATTATCTAAATATTTTGTTGCATTGCTCATGTTTATTTCAATTTTCAGGTCATATGGATTATGTGTCATAACCGACTCTTCGTTACCTGTAAAACCCATGTCCAGCCTGATTCCATATGCACCTAATTCTGCAAAAAACGATAAGTCATTATAAGAAATGCCTAGCGAACCGAATACACGGGGAGCAATATCGACCATCACTTCCATATTCAATTGATTGGCATAAACTATCGCTTCTTTAAATTCTTTTAATATCTTCTCTTTATCACCTTCGACAGAAAGCAAGCAAGTAAAGATCTTTTTGAATCCATATTTGTGTGCAAGTGCAATGTATTCCATGTCTCTTTCGACGGTTGAATGCTCTGGATAGATAGATATACCAAGTTTACCCATTTTTAATCACCTCTTTACTGTTGTGGGGCTAGCTTTTTTACAATGCGAATCATATGTTCAATTAGTTTTTGTTCGCTCATTGCCGTCATCAAGTGATCTTGAGCATGAATCATCAATAAAGTTTTCTCACTTGGAACTCCATTCAATTCTGCTTGAATTAGCTTGGTTTGTGTCTTATGGGCCAAGTTCAATTCTTCCTGGCCTTGTTTAATTAGTTCTTCTGCACTTTCAAAATTAAATTCTTCCGCTTCTTTCAGTGCTTCGAATGCTAATCCTCTTGCATTTCCACTATGTGATATTATTTCAAAAATTTCCATTTCGTTATTGTTCATTTCAGTTGACATATCATTCCACTCCTATTTTATGTTAGATTAAGAAGGTTCATTGGATTACTGTAATCCATATTCACTGTTTAAAACACCATTCACTTGATGGTCGGAACAGCACTTTCACTGAAGAATCGCGGTAAGTATTCTTCATGCGCTTTTAAAAGTTTTTGTAAAACGATTTCCGCCAGGTCATCACTTGGAATAAGCGGGTTAATCGTTAAAGCCAATAATGCTTTATCATAAGAACCTGTAACGGCTGCCTCTGCACCAATTCTTTCAAATGATTTGATTTGTTGGATTAAGCCATGCACTTGTATGGGTAATTTCCCCATAGCCAAAGGAATTGGTCCATTCTTCGTGACGATACAGCTTACTTCTACTGCTGAATCATAATCAATATCAGTAAGCGATCCATTGTTTTGTACATTTAGCACTTGAATGTCTTTTTTATCATTATAAATAGAAGAAATGACGTTACACGCTGCATCACTGTAGTAAGCTCCACCGCGCTGCTCTAATTGCGGAGGCTTGATGTCAAGGGTTTCATCCTTGTATAGGTGAAACAAACCTTCTTCTAATCTTTTCACAATTTCAGCTCGAGTTTCCCCTGTTTTGAATGCTTCCAATTCTTCTTCTAAAATCGTTTTTGTTTTGTAATAATAACGATGGTACGGGCAAGGCACCACTCCTAAGGATTTCAAAAATCTTCTGTTCCAAGCCAATGGGGCAATATTCTTCATCGTCAGCTGAATCTCAGGATTGCCAAGCATTTCAAGCACTTTATCTGTTACTTCTTGATCATCAACGAATACATGCATCCCGAATACCATGTGGTTTAACCCGGCGAAATCTATATGAACTCTCTTCCTATCCACACCAAGCATGCTAGAAATAGACATATGCATATTAAATGGAACATTGCATACCCCAATGACTTTTTTATGCTTGCTGTAGCGGAGAAGGGCTTCCGTTACCATCCCCGCTGGGTTTGTGAAGTTAATTAACCAAGCATCAGGGCAGAGCTCCTGCATTTCTTCTGCAATTTCCAGAATAATAGGTATAGTTCGTAATGCTTTGGACAATCCTCCTGCACCGTTTGTTTCTTGACCAATCAATCCTAATTCCAACGGGATCCGCTCGTCCTTGATTCGTGCATCAAGTAATCCCACTCTCATTTGCGTCGTGACAAAATCGGCATTTTGCAAGGCTTGCCGGCGGTCTAACGTTAGATGTATTTCCATTGGAAGTCCTGCTTTTTCAACCATCCGTTTTGCTAAGGTTCCTACAATCTCCAGTTTTTCTTTTCCTGCCTCAATATCCACTAACCACAGTTCCCTAATTGGCAACTCATCATATCGTTTAATAAAACCTTCTATTAATTCTGGTGTATAACTGGAGCCTCCACCAATTGTGGCAATCTTCAACCCTTTTTTCATTTCCATTCCCCTAACACCTCATAGTTAGCTAATCTGAATTTTCATTTATAGATTATTACATAGCAAATCAGTGCGCTCACCGCTAATAAAGACAAGAATAATAGTGATGCATGTTTCTTGTTTTTAAACTTACCTTCAACAAAACAAACAACCATCGTCAATCCTGCGCTTATGGCAAAGGTATTTCCCAAGTACAGTGATAATTGTTTATTTATTTCAAAGGCATCCATTAATCCGTTAAAGATAAAATTAAAAACAAGAATGAAGCTAAAAAATAGAAAGGCACTTTTGTAACTAAAAAAGTGAATTCTGGATGTTGAATTCATATCCTTTACCCCCCCCCCCTCAATTTATAAAAGGAGTTTGGAGCATTTAGTCCCAAACTCCCTTTTAGGTATTCCTTATAAAGCGATATTTTGATTATCCGTTGTTTCTACCACGTTTTCCTGCGCTAGAAGCTTTTTATCGTACATCTTAAAGAATGGCAGATAAATAAGGACTGAAATTGTTAAATTCACCATCACGAGAACAACGGCTCTCCAATCACCGCCTGTTGAAAGGTAGGCACCTATTGGAGCGGGCAATGTCCAGGGAACCATTACATATGTTGGGTTCACAAGTCCGATGGATGTTGCTATATATGCAAGTGTCGCACCAATTAGCGGTGTAATGATAAATGGAATAATAAGTACCGGGTTCAATACAATCGGCATCCCAAAGATAACAGGTTCATTGATGTTAAAAATGCTTGGGACAATTGTTGCTTTCCCCATTGCTTTACTATAGGTGGATTTTGCCGTTAAGAGCATGGCTATTACCAAACCCAAGGTTGCACCAGACCCACCAATCCAAATAAACCATTGGAAGAATGTTTCAGGAGCTATGTGGGGAATTGCCTTTCCAGCTGCAACTGCTGCCGAGTTATTCCCCAAGTATACTTCCCATACCGGACGAGCTACGGCACCTACTACTGAAACGCCATGAATACCAAATGACCAAAAGAATGTAATCAAAAATACTGGAATTAATACACCTGGCAATGTATCGCCTGCACTGATGAGTGGTGCAACCGCTTTATCAACAAGTGAATGTAAATCAACAGCAAAAACAACTGTAATTAAAGTCATGACAAGCAGTACAATTGAAACTGGTATTAATGCTTCAAATGAACGGGCCACTGAAGTTGGAACAGAATCAGGCATTTTAATCGTGATATTCTTGGTCTTACAAAGACGTAAAATTTCGACAGCAAAAATGGATACAATCATTCCTACAAAAAGACCATGGCCTCCGAGATTTGTCATTGGCAAAACAAACCCCACATCATCCATCATCTTTACACCAATTGTGAACAAGAAGGCTGCTAATGATAGTAAACCTCCAGATAGCGGGTCAAGTTTATAGCTTTGAGATAAACTGTAGCCTATACCAAAAGTAATATATAGCGTCATGATAAACATCGTTAATCGATATGGTATTAAAATTTCAGCGATATGTTTTGCAGACCATTCACCTAATGCAGTATCTGCTGCAACGGGCGGAAATGCAATGATCAAGAATAAACTTCCAAAGATGATGAAAGGTAACGCAGAAACCACACCATCCCGAATCGCGCGTAAATGTTTTTGCTCAGACAATTTAGCCATAGGTGTTGAAAGATTATTTTCTAAAAAAGCTACAAACTTGTCCATTCGTGTTTTCCCCTTTTACGTTTAGTGAAAAGAAATAGTAATTAGTTTATTATTTTGCTAGTTCCGTTACCAGTTTTAATAGTTTAGGTCCGCCAAGAGGGCTGTAAGCTTGGGCTGGAATGGCTTCACATGGGACGCCCGCTTCATCTGCCGATGCCTTAAAGCCATCGAAACGATGTTTGACTTGCGGAGCTACCATTGCAACATCCCAGCCATTTCGTACTTCTGCATCAAATTCTTGAGTGCCGACTGCCAATACTTCTATGGTTACACCCTGTTTTTCCCCTTCCTTTTTTAAAGCGCTTACAACGATTGCACTAGACATTCCACCTGAGCATACGAATAATACTTTCATTCTTTGTTCCTCCAATTTTTTTATTTTTTTATTAAAAGCGTTAAATCGTTTTTCTTATGAATCCTTGTGCTTTCACTAAACGATTTGAGGCTTCTTCATATGATACATTCGTTAAAATCATGACAATTGCAATTTTAGGCTGGGCATGTGCCTTTTCTAAGTATTCATCTGCAATTTCATAGCTACAGTCAGTAGCATCCATGATAATACGTTTTGCACGTTCAACCAGCTTTTCATTAGTTAACTGTAAATCTACCATTAAATTACCATAAACTTTTCCAACTCCAACCATTGAGGCGGTGGAAAGCATGTTGCATACTAACTTTTGCGATGTTCCAGCTTTTAAACGTGTAGAACCCGTCAGGACTTCAGGCCCGTTTACAACTTCAATCGCAACTTTTGCAATCTTACCTATCTCAGAACCTTTGTTACAGCTTATCGACACAGTTCCTGCACCAACTTGATTGGCATATTCCAATCCAGCAATAACATATGGAGTGCGTCCACTAGCTGCAATGCCCACTACGACATCCCTGTTTGTTAATTCGATTTTCTTCAAATCTTCAGGACCTAATTCAAAACTGTCTTCAGCACCTTCAACCGCCTTAATGAAAGCCTTTTCCCCACCAGCTATAAGACCCACTACTTCACTCGGATCGGTATTGAATGTTGGGGGACATTCTACTGCATCCAATAAACCGATGCGCCCGCTTGTTCCTGCACCCATGTAAATTAATCTGCCGTTTTTATTCATGGCTTCAACGATCATCTCCACAGCTTTAGAAATTTGCGGAAGTTCTTTTTTTACACAATGGGCAACTTTAATGTCTTCTTCGTTCATCACCTCTAAAAATTCCAGTGTCCCCATTTCATCTAAACTCATGGTCTTTTCATTACGACGCTCTGTCGTTAAATGCTCAAGCATACATATCATCCTTTTTTATTTCAGTGGTGAAAGTGGTGAAACTTTATTTGCTATAGAGAATATATCACTATTAAAAATTAATTTCAATATTGTATATACATTTTTAAAATTTAATTTTAAAATAAAAGTAAGATACCTAAATTGATTGGTTGAATGTTAGCTTTCTACTAAAAATAAAAAATGTAAACCGAGTAGCCATTTAGTGAACCAAACCTACGATTCTTTTTATTGTGGATCTTATCTAACTATTCATAGATGACAAATTCATATATTCATTATTTGTTAACGCTTACAAATAATTAAATATAAATATTAGTAATGAAATGAGGTTGTACTATTGATGAATGAAAGGATTACTAAGAAAAAATTGGGTTCATTGGCTCTAGCCGCTTTGGTGGGGGGATCACTTCTCCTTCCAGCTGATTTGAAAGCAAATGCAGAATCTGGGACAATTCCTCAAACAACGACTTATGTAAAACAGGAACTTCGCGCAACTTGGATTGCAAGTGTGTTAAATATTGACTGGCCGTCCAAACCTGGTTTATCCATATCAGCACAGAAAGAAGAATTCATAAAATATTTGGATGAACAAAAAGCGATGGGAATGAATGCTGTCGTTATGCAAATTAAACCCACTGCGGATGCTTTTTATCCTTCTGAATACGGTCTTTGGTCAAAATATTTAACAGGAGTCCAAGGAAAAGATCCCGGGTATGACCCTCTTGCATTCATGGTAGAAGCAGCACATGAACGTAATATGGAATTTCATGCGTGGTTTAATCCTTACCGCATTACTATGCCTTTAGGTAAAACCGCTGAAATATCGGATATTGATAATCTACCAGAATCTCACCCTGCCAGAAAGCACCCGGATTGGGTCATACCATATGGACAACAATTGTACTTTGATCCAGGCATTCCTGGCGTACAACGGTTTGTGATCGATGGAATAATGGAAGTTGTTAAGAATTATGATATCGATGCAGTCCATATGGACGATTATTTCTATCCTTACAAGATTGCAGGAGTACCTTTCCCAGATGAAATTTCCTATCAAAAATATGGAGCAGATAGATTTACAAATGTTGAAGATTGGCGCAGGGATAATGTAAATAACCTTGTTAAGAATATAAATGAAGAAATCAAGGCAGAAAAATCATATGTGAAGTTTGGTATAAGTCCATTTGGAGTTTGGCGCAACAAAGCAGTTGATCCCACAGGATCTGACACTGCCGCAGGACAAACGAATTATGATGATTTATATGCAGATACCCGAACGTGGATCAATAATGGATATATTGATTATATTGCCCCTCAATTATATTGGAATATAGGATTGCCAGTAGCTGACTATGCCAAACTTCTTG
Source organism: Peribacillus sp. NPDC055009 (assembly GCF_053608705.1). NCBI lineage: Bacteria > Bacillati > Bacillota > Bacilli > Caryophanales > Bacillaceae > Peribacillus > Peribacillus sp. NPDC055009. The sequence continues at coordinate 84,182 of NZ_JBSGVZ010000007.1, forward strand.
ATTGGTGGACAAAAGAAGTCGAAGGTAAAAATGTTCAACTCTATATTGGACAAGGAGACTATAAAATTAATACAGAGTCCAACGGTGTGCAAAACTGGTTCAATCCTGAAGAAATGCCAAACCAGTTAAAACTGAATCGAACATATAAGGAATTTGATGGAAGCATGCATTTCAGTGCCAAGGATTTACGGAAAAACCCCCTTGGGATAGCAGATCGGTTAAGCGGGGATATTTATAAGCATCCCGCATTGGTTCCAGCCATGCCTTGGATTGATGATCATGCACCAAAGGCTCCAATGGTGAGAAAGGCAACACAATCAGGAGATGGAATACAATTTGAAATTCACGATCAAAAGAAATCAGATGCATCTTATTATGCCATTTATCGTTTTGATGGGAAGAAAAAAGGAAACATTGAAGATTCAACGAACTTACTTGCCACAGTGCATAAAGAAAATACAAGTCAATTGTTTAATGATGGCAGTGTAGAAAAAGGCAAGACTTACACATATGTTGTGACAGCATTGGACCGTACCCACAATGAAAGTAAACAAACTAGGCAGATTTATATAAAAGTAAAATGATCTTCAAGAAATAGCTTTATAGCTTAAGTGTTATATCTCAGTCAACAATGGCAGCAAACACTGCTGCATATGCTGCTAAGTCAGGATTATAAAAGAATTGAAGTAGGTGAAATGACGATGTACATAGTTGGATTAATGTCCGGAACATCACTGGATGGAATTGATGCTGCACTTGTTCGGGTGAATAATAGTGGACTCGAGACTGAAATGGAAATGATTGAGTTCATGACATGCCCTTTTCCAAAAGATATTGAAAAAGAAATTATGCAGTCTTTATCTGCACAAACATCCAATGTGCAGTTAATATGCAGTTTGAATTTTAAATTAGGAAAATTATTTGCCAATGCAGTAAAGGAAGTTTGTCATAAAGCTGGATTTCCCATAAATAAGCTGGATCTTATTGGATCCCATGGACAAACCATTTACCACCAGCCTTTAAAAGAACAAAATTATATACCCTCCACTTTGCAAATTGGGGAAGCTGCAGTAATTGCTCACGATACAAACACACTTGTAATCTCTGATTTCCGTACGATGGACATGGCTGCTGGTGGACAAGGAGCTCCTCTTGTTCCTTTTACCGAATACATTCTTTATAGAAGTGAAACGAAGGGAAGATTACTTCAAAACATAGGGGGCATTGGAAATGTAACCGTCTTACCCAAGCAGGCATCTCTGAATGACATGTATGCCTTTGATACAGGGCCTGGGAATATGATCATTGATGAAGTATGCCGCCAATTGTTCAATATTAGCTATGACGAAGGTGGTAACATAGCTAAACAAGGACAAATTAATGACGAACTTTTATCTTATTGTATCAGCCATCCTTATATTATGAGCCCTCCGCCAAAATCAACTGGCAGGGAATTATTTGGCAAGCAATATGTAGTAAAACTATTAAAGATGTTTGAATCACTTCCCAGTCATGATATTTTAGCTACAGTAACGATGTTTACAGCAAAGTCGATTGTGGAGAACTATCGAAAATTCATCTTTCCAAAAACCAATATTGAAGAAGTGATAATTGGCGGCGGAGGCAGCTATAACAAAACGTTATTAAATATGATGCAATCACTGCTTGGAAATTCTATTCAAGTTTTGACTCAAGAAGAGTTGGGGTACTCTTCTGAAGCGAAGGAAGCAGTGGCCTTTGCATTACTTGCAAATGAGACTTTCCATGGTAATACGAGTAACGTCCCCAAGGCTACCGGTGCTGACTTCGATGTCATCCTAGGAAGCATGACCTTCCCTCCTTCATATCTGAAGGAGCATAAAAATACTTTTTAACCATTTAAAAAGAGTGGAAGGCACATCGATATTTGATGTGCCTTCCACTCTTTTTTGAACCTGAAGAATCATCGCGGACTCTTCTGTTTTATTTTACTGGCCAAGCTGCATGGATACATACTTCACTTCTAAATATTCATCCATGCCAAAGTGTCCCCCTTCCCTGCCTAAACCACTTTCCTTCATTCCTCCAAATGGTGCTTGGGCAGTGGATGGGGCACTGTCATTAATACCGACAATCCCATATTCAAGAGCATCCGAATAGGCAACTGCCTTATTTAATGACTCGGTATACACATAAGCTGCCAAGCCAAAATTCGTATTATTGGCACGATCTATCGCTTCTTTATCGGTTTTGAATGTACTGACTGGCGCAATTGGCCCAAACGTTTCTTCCTGCATGCACAGCATATCATCCGTTACATTGGAAAGTATGGCTGGTGCGATAAAATGGCCTTGTTTTTCATCGACTTTTGAGGTGTTATGGATGATAGCCCCTTTACTTGCAGCATCCTCTAATTGAAGCTGAACTTTTTTTACTGCGGCTCCATCTATCAATGGACCAAGATCGTTTCCTTCCATTCCATTTCCAACCTTCAAAGTTAAAACGGCTTCTTCAAAAGCTTGTAAAAACGGCTGTTCGATTGTTTCATGGACGAAAATTCGATTCGCACAAATACATGTTTGTCCAGCATTCCGGAATTTTGATTGAATCAAACCATTTACAGCTTCTTCGATATTCGCATCCTCAGCAATGATGAACGGAGCCAATCCACCGAGTTCAAGCGAGACTTTTTTTACTGTTTCTGCGGCTTTTTTCATTAGATGTTTCCCTACAGGAGTGGAGCCGGTAAATGTGATCTTTTTAACACGTGAATCATTCATCCACATGTCTGATACATCTCCCGGTTTCTGTGTAGTTACAATATTCATCACGCCTGCCGGAATGCCTGCTTCATGGGCACTTTCAACTAATAGCAAAGCGGTCAAAGGTGTTTGTTCCGCTGGTTTGATGACCACGGTACATCCTGCGGCAAGGGCTGGCGCCACTTTCCTCGTGATCATGGCAGCAGGAAAATTCCACGGGGTAATGGCAGCAACGACACCGACTGCCTGCTTTTGCACTAAAATACGCTTTGATGCAACGGAGGCTGGTATGATTTCCCCGTAGTTGCGCTTTGCTTCTTCAGCGTACCATTTCACGAAACTTGAAGCATATTTCATTTCACCTTTTGCCTCTGCCAATGGCTTTCCTTGCTCCAATGTCATGATCGTTGCGAGTTCATCCAGCCTGTTCTCAATGATCGTGTACCACTTCTCAAGTAATTCCGCCCTATGGTATGCACTTGTTTTCGACCAAGTATGAAAAGCAGCCTGAGCTGCATCCACTGCAGCCTTTGCCTCTTTTTCATTAGCGTCCGGAACATAGCCCACAGGCTCCAACGTTGCTGGGTTTTCCACTACAAAATGACTTTCTGTATGAATAGATTCGCCGTTTATATAAATTGGCCATTTTTCCGCTACTTTTTTCATCCTGCTTTAATCTCCTCTTCTTCTTCTTCATGATCTGTAAATGTCTTATCATTTTCACCTTTGAAAAAGTCCTTGCCATATAAAAGGGCACATAATAAAATTCCTGCTGCAAACGCCATTCCAGCACCTTTTATAACAAGGATGGCAGCTACGACTCCTGCAATTCCCAGGTCGCGTTGGCTCTTTGCCTGCATGACGCCTACGCGTACGCTAACATATCCTTGAACCAAAAGCGTCAAGGCCAAGGCCACACCGAGAATTGGTTCCACCAGGCTTACTACCGGCAATAAGAATAACCCTGTATTCGTACCCCAACGGAACGAGCCGGCACCGCCGAAGAAAGAATTCATGGCTTTCTTGCCATTCTTGAATCGCTCCACAACCACGACCTGCATGGCTGCCCACAACGGACCGCACATTGTTATATCGGGTCCGATAAAACTCATGATCACATTCCGGCCACCAAAAATTAAATGGGCTCTGTTTGGATTATAGTCCACTTTTTCATCTTCCCTGACCTCATCGGATTCAGAAAGCAGCGCTTTCGTTTTGAGCACATCCCCGAATACGACTAAATAAGTAGCGAAAACAGCTGGAATCGCACTTAAAAAGAAGGTCAAGGCGGGAAAACCTAAACCAAAAACAGTATAGTCTGACCAAAGCGTAGCAAAATCCGGACTGCTGAATCCCCATTGGATATCAGGCCATTTTGCTTCTCCAAAAATGGGGGCTACAAATACAGCAAGTAAGATTGCTGGCAATATCCCTAAATTGCCTATGAATATCCAAACTTTGTTTCGCATTTTCAATTTTCCAAAACTTTTCGAAAAAAGCAGATAAAAGGCAAAGCCGATACAAATGCTTATTGTATAAGGAAATAAATCAAACTTTCCACCCACTTCAAAAATGGAAACGACAGCACCAATACCCGCTCCTAAAATGATGCCTGATTTGATTGCATTCGGCACTAATCGCACGACCTTACTGGCAAGTCCGGTCATTCCTAGCAATATTGATAAAATACCTAATGTTAGTTGAAATGCAACGAGAGCATAGACCCGATCAGGTCCTTCGGGAAATTGCCCGACGAACAATACAAGCAATGGAACCGCAGGTGTAATCCATCCTGGTATAACAGGGTCCCCGAGTAAATGATGCGCCAAGTATAATAATCCATTCAAGACAACGACGGCTAGAGCCACATCAAAAGGCATACCAAGATGGTCTGCAAGCAGTGTAATAGCTCCAAGATCAACTGCACACATCAATAAGCCTTGAACATAGTCAGGCCACTCAAAACGATAATGGACAAATGGCAGTCTAATTTTAAAAGGTCCCGCAGGTATATACGATGTCTCTTCTCCATAGCGACGGTTTTTCCATTTCATGTTGTTTCCTCCACTTAAAAGCCATAGGCTGAACGGTAAATTTTTTCGATATCCCGGACGTTTAATGCACGGGGATTATTGCGAAGTAAACGGACTTGTTTGATGGCCTCGGCAGCCATTTCACTTAAAGCCGATTCAGGAATGTCAAATTCACTTAGTGACTCTGGTATATCAACATAACGGCATATTCTGGTCATCGCTTCTATAGCCTTATCCGCTGCCTCATCATCATTTAAATGATTGACTTTCTCTCCAAGTGCTTCAGCAACCTCGCGGAACCTTTCCAAACATGCAATTTTATTCCACTTCATCACAAATGGCAGTAATAATGAATTGCTGACTCCATGTGATAAATGGAAGCGGCCTCCAAGAGGATAAGCTAAAGCATGAACAGCTCCAACACCAGCATTTCCAAAAGCTAATCCTGCCATTAGGCTTCCAGTGATCATCGCTTCCCGTGCTTCCAGATTATCTGGCGCAGCATAAGCCTTTGGTAAATTTTTTGCGATTAACTTCATGGCCCCAATTGCCAAAGCATCCGTAACGGGCGAAGCAAATTTGGAAATATAAGCCTCGACCGCATGAACAAGTGCATCCACTCCACTCGCAGCAGTCACACTTGGCGGGCAAGTCAGCGTCATGACGGGCGATACAATCGCTACATCCGGTAAAAGATACGGACTTACAATTCCCTTCTTAACCTGTTCTTTCTTGTCCGATAAAATCGAAATATTCGTCACTTCTGACCCGGTTCCTGCCGTCGTCGGTATGGCTATTAAAGGTAGACCTGGGACTTCAATCAAGTTCGTACCGAAATATGTCTCGATGCTGCCTGAATTCGTAGCCATGACGGAAGAGGCTTTCGCAATATCCATCGCACTTCCACCGCCTACCGCAATCAGTCCATCATGTTTTCCATCCTTGATTGACCGTACACATTGCTCAACGATTTCAATTTCCGGTTCTGGATTCACATCCGAGAAAATACCACATTCTGCAGAAAGTAAATCCTCAACCCTTTGTACAACCCCAGCACCCACTAAAACTTTATCTGTAACGATCAACGGATTCTTCATCCCTAATCGCGTAACCTCATCAGTCAGCTGCTGTAAAGAATCTGCTCCTGTCACCAATTTGTTAGCCATAGAAAAAATAGAAATATTCATGGTTATCTCCCCTTTCATGTATTTACTAATGCAGGAATCATGCCAAAGTTTGAAAACGCTTAATTCATAAGGGGGATAACCTTTTTTTCATGGGTAACAGTATAAATAATGAGTGGAAAACAAATCAAATAAACTAATTCGATTCGTTTTCTAATCGCATGTGAAATTTTTTCATTTTTTGCACCAAAGCGCTTTGACTGATATCCAAAGAGATGGCAGCGGCCCTTGTAGTCCCATACTTCTTCATCGCATTCAGGATCAGGGAACGCTCCAGCTCGGAAACGGCTTCCTTCAAAGAATGTGTTGTCGTTTTTTTTGATAAGACCGGCTGGATGAAAGATGGTAAATTAGGCAAATCAATCGTATCATCATATGTCGTGACGACCAGCCGCTCTGCAAGACTCGCAAGCTCACGTATATTGCCAGGCCACGAATAGTTCGTCAGCCATTCATAGCATTCCGGTGTCATCTTTTTCTTTTCATCATATTTTTCATTGAATTTTTTCAAATACATTTCTAAAAGCGGGATCGTTTCTTCCTTTCGCTGGCGTAAAGGCGGGACTTCAAAGGAAACGATATTAAGCCGGTAATAAAGATCTTCACGGAAAGAACCTTCTTGCACGAGGGAGGCCAGATCGCGATGGGTGGCTGTAATTAACCTGACATCCACTTCTTTCATTTCGGTAGAACCAACTCTCATAAACTTGTTTTCTTCTACCACTTTCAAAAGTTTTACCTGTAGCTCTAAAGGTAAATCCCCAATTTCATCCAAAAATAACGTGCCACCATTCACTTTCTCAAAAATCCCCATTTTCCCATTCTTAAGGGATCCGGTAAATGCCCCGGGTTCATATCCAAAAAGTTCAGATTCCACCAAGTTCGCTGGAATGGCTCCGCAATTTAATTCAAGGAAAATTTTTTCCTTCCTGGAGCTTTTGGCATGTATGTACTTGGCGATTAAACTCTTCCCTACTCCCGTTTCCCCCTGTAACAAGATTTTCGCATCCGTTTTAGCTACTTTATCAGCCAAATTGAATAAAGGAGTTGTGGAGGGACCAATGATTATTTCCTGTAAATTCACCTGTTCCGAGCCAGGCAATAATTGAGAAATAGGTTGGAAAGATAACTTTTGGCTGTCAATCGTATACTTCATCCGGATTAATTCAGTAATATCCCTAACACTATTAATGACAAATATGACTTCATTCTGTGGCGATAGAATAGGTGTGGCCGATACGATGATCTTTCTTCCATTTCGAATTCTTTGTGTCAAAGTAACTTGATTCTTCGTTCGAATGGAGTCCAATGAAGCAGAAACGGATATCATGCCTTGCTCAATTAAATAACTCATTGGTTTTCCGATGATTTCCTCTTCTCTTATTCCAGTAATACGCTGATACGCTTGATTGATAAATAATGTCGTTCCATCACCATCCGTGATATACACCCCATCATACAGGGCATTAAATACAACCTTGCATAAATCACTCTCGAAGAATGCTTGAAATTGTTCATAGGGTATTGAGTAATTCCGTAAATTTTGCAGCGGTGCATTAACGGTAATGAAATGAGAAATTGGCTTCGTCAAATCACTCTGCTGCACTGCTGCAGATAACGCCTCTATAGTCAAAAATCCGATGAAATCCTCTGAATCATCCAAAACTTCCACTTCAGTGCTTCCTATCGGGAAACATGATATCGCTTCCTCCACTGTCATATCCGAATAAAACTTAGTCATCAATATCCACTCCCTGACTGGTCTTTAATATTTGATAGAGCACTTCCTCCTTGATTGAAGACTTTTTGAAAGTTCTGGCGGCTTCCTAGTCTTTTCAAATTAAAGAAGGCAATAAACTTATTAACTTATATTGTGTGAGCATTATGTAATGTCCATTTCTTTTTAATGATACTATGTACGACAATCAACGACACCAAGAATAAATGCTACACCGGTAAAAACGTTTCAATCTCAATATCCTATTTCTGTTTAAAACGATAAATAGCATTTGTATGTTACTTTTATCATATCAATGGTGTTTTTTATGCTCAAATCCATTTTCACTCATCACAGGAAATCTTGTCCTTTTGTTGTATAATAAACCCTGTGAAATGGCTCTTTCCTTGAGATTTTTTAATTCTCAGTTGAAGCTTAAGAACAATTTTTGTTAAGTGCTTTAAAAAGCTTCTCTGCAGTTTGAAAAAACCTAATCCGTATTTGGATTAGGTTTCAGACTGTGGACAAACTCGATGAAAACTCAGTTTGCCTGCAGCTTTTTTATTGAAAAAAGTTGCAGCTGATTTCAGAGATCCGCTCCCTTTCCGCCGACTGTCTGCCAAGCCTCATCAAAGCAAGCGCCTGTGGGGTCTCGGCAGACAGTATTTCGGCAGGAGTGTCGCAAATCTCTTCAATCCAGTGAGGGTTTCATCCGTATAAACTAGTAAAAAACATGAAAGATACTCAAGTTTAATTTTAAAATCTTGGTTCGGGGCGAGTGCAATTCGAAACTCCTTTTTCCAAAAAATTGATGAAACCGCCAGACTGTAAACGAATTGGAGAAGAAGAGCCAGTTTCCCTACAATATTTCTTAAAAAGTAGTTCCGGTTGATTGGAACGTAAGGTATGAGACTCCTGCGGGAAAAGCGTGGCCAAGGGAGACCCCGCAGGCGAACAGCCGAGGAGGCTCCCGGACCGCCCGCGGAAAGCGAGTGCCTGGAGTGGAAATCATTACACATAACCCTTTCGGGAAATCCGCTCCCTTTCCGCCGACTTGTCTGCCAAGCCTCATAAAAGCAAGCGCCTATAGGGTCATGACTAGCCAGTAATTAGGCAGGAGTGTCGCAAATCTCTTCAATCCAATGAGGATTACAGTAAAAAAACATTCTCTCTAATCGGACTCCTAACCCCATTTTGTAGCCAAACTGAAACTTAATACTTATTTGGATTAGGTTTTTTGATTTGATTAAAGATAGTAATTTGCTTCCTTTCTAATCAGATGCTTAATTTGGAAACCAGCCGACCGGTTTTACATCGAGATTAATGTTGATTTGTTTAATTTCCTGGTATTCATCCAAGCCGTATTTTCCTAAACTGCGTCCAATCCCGCTCTGTTTGTAACCGCCCCATGGCGCTTCGACATATGTTGGATGATAATCATTAACCCATGTGATGCCTGCCCGTACCTTCTTGATCACTCGCAATCCTTTTGCCCCATCGTTAGTGAAGACGCCGCCTGCAAGGCCGTAGTCTGTATCATTTGCAAGTTTAATAGCTTCTTCTTCATCTTTAAACTTTTGAATGACAACGACCGGCCCGAAAATTTCCTCCTGCACGATGCGCATGTCAGGTGTTACATCGGTGAATACAGTCGGTGCAATGAAGTATCCTTTGTCAAGGCCTTCATCAACAAGACGGTAACCGCCTGCTGCAAGTGTCGCACCTTCCTGTTTGCCGATTTCAATATAGTTCAAAATGCTATTCATTTGTGCTTCGCTGACAATTGCCCCCATGTTGCTGTCCTCTGCAAGGCCAGGTCCTACTTTGATTTTATTTGCGCGTTCAACATAGCGTTTTACATATTCATCATAAATACTTGCCTCAACCAGGATGCGGCTGCCTGATGAACATACTTGACCGGCACCGAAAAAGATGCCGAATAATCCGTAATCGACGGCCGTCTCTAAATCTGCATCTGCAAAAACGATATTGGGTGATTTACCGCCAAGCTCAAGTGAAATTTTCTTTAAGTTGCCCGCGGCCGCCCTCATGATTGTTCGGCCAACATCCGTACTTCCTGTAAATGAAACAATGTCCACATCCTTGCTTTCTGCAATGGTTTGACCGACAACAGTGCCGCGGCCCATCACCATATTAGCGACACCTTTAGGGATGCCTACTTCCTCCAGTATTTCAAATAATTTCATTGCTGTAACAGGTGTCACTTCAGCCGGTTTATATACAATGGTGTTACCTGCCGCAAGGGCCGGTGCGATTTTCCAGACACTCATTAGAAGAGGAAAATTCCAAGGTACAATCAAACCGGCTACACCTACTGGCTCACGAACAACCATCGCTTGTACTGGAGCGGGAACTTGATAAGTTTCCCCTTCTGGATGAAGCACCAAACCAGCATAGTAACGGAAACACGCGGCGGCATCGGCAATATCGAAACCTGCCTCTGCTTTAAGTTTCCCATTGTCCATTGTTTCGAGAATCGTTAACTCTTCAGCACGTTCATCAATTTTATCAGCGATTTTATATAGGTAGGAAGCACGCTCCTGTGCTGTTAGGCCTGACCAGATTCCACTTTCAAAAGCTGCCTTTGCAACTGAGATTGCCTTTTCTGTATCTTCCTTGGTGGCACGCGGAGCCCTTGCAATGACTTCCTGTGTTGCAGGGTTGATTACTGGGATTACTTCATTTGAAGATGAGGTCTGCCACTTACCGTCGATGTAATTTTTAAGCTCTAAAACTGCCGTTTCTAAAATTGTCATGTTTTATTCCCCCGGTTTTCATTATTTTTTAGTTTTATCTTTAAGGAATCGTTAAAGTTTTATAACAAGTCTGTCGTCCTTCGCACGTGAGCAGCATGTCAGGATTGAGTTGCGTGTTTGGCGGTTTTCTTCGCTAAGGAAGAAATCACGGTGATCCACTTCACCTTCTGCAACATCCACCTCACAACTTCCGCACCCGCCCACCTTACAAGAATAAGGTGCATCAATGCCTTCCCTTAAAAGCGCATCAAGCAGTGTTTCACCTTCTTGAACACGGATGGACCGATCGCTGTCTGTAAGGTCGACAATGAAAGGTTCTTTCGGCCCGTCATGTTTTGTCGCAAATAATTCAAAGTGCATCGCATGTTCCGGATAACCATATGAACTGGCAGCTTTTCGGTACTCTTGTACCATCTCGATTGGTCCGCAAAAATATACATGCGTGCCAATGCGATGATCCATCATCGTCTCAGGCATCATTCTGCGTTTATCTTCTGCCTGCGAAAAATAAAAGGTGCATTGATCAGGATATTTGGCTTTCAACAGATCATAAAAAGCACATAATTCCGGTGTGCGTGCTGCATAATGAAGTTCGAAGGTTTGTCCTTCGGCAGCCATATCTTCCATCATTGCCAGAAATGGAGTGATGCCGATTCCAGCTGCATAAAATGCATGATGCTTGGCTCGAAAGCTGAGAGGGAAGTTGTTTTTAGGGAAGCTGACTTCCAATCTGGAATCGATTGTTACATGATCATGCCAGAAAGCGGAACCGCCGCGTGACGCCTCATCACGCCGAATGGAAATAGCATATTTTTTACGGTCCCTTGGGTTGCTGATAAGGGAATATTCTCGCTCGATTATCGTATCCCCTACCGGCATGAAAGTGGTCAAATGCGAACCGCCAGTAAAAGCAGGCAATGGTTTTCCATCAACTGGAATCAATTCGAACTGTTTTACGAATGGAGTTTCTTGAATGATCTTGTTTACTTTCATTTGAATATTTCCTACTACCCGCATGATGATCAGCTCCCTACTTCTTCTTTTCCGATTGGGATGAATGGGTAACCAATATAACCTTCCCGTACGATTGAATAAAATGGTCCTATTTCAAGACTGGCTTTGCAATGGTCACATTCTGCAATCTCGGCTTCTTCTGCGATTTCCGACACTTCGAAACATTTCATGCAATATACATACCGCCGTTTAGGGCCGATAATCACCGTCTGGATCTCAGCTTCAGATAGACCAGCTTCCACCCCGAGCGAGAAGATCATTACGGCATTGTTCCAAGCTGCCGCAATATAAAATTGGGTGCCCATCTTTTGTGACAAGATGACTCTCTTAATCTCCTCTTTATCTTCCATTCCATTAATGGAAAGACATTCAACAGGCACTGTTCCTGCGATTTCAGAAGTGAAACTTTTCGCCTTTTCATATCCGGCTTGATCAGAAATGACGACAAACTTTCTTCGTTCATTCCGAGTAGTAAATTTATTTACGATCGTAATGGATTTATCAAACAATACTGGACTATTGTACAAGGCCCTATCCTCCTACTTATTGCTTATCTTCGCTTTTTTGTTTTTCATCAATACTCCTCAAATATTCGACCGATTGCGAAAGAAACGGGGCAATTCCTTTGTATTCAGCCATAGGTTCCGGAATATCCTGCAGTACGCTATATGTCAGATCAAACCACTCCTGGCGCATTGTCAAATCCTCCAGCGGCAGGAACTGCGTATTCAATACGAATAGAATGGCGTTGCTTCGTGGCATGCGATAAAATTTTTGTTCTTCAACTCGCAAACGAACAAGTTTACCTGCATTTTCCGGTGTTATTTCAGAGCGCTGCGGTCCCCATACATCCATCGTTTCATAGTTGACATCCCAACGGTCCGCCATCAGGTTCCAGTTAATGCGTGTCCATGGCTTTCCTGGCTCGATGGATAATAAAAACTTACGAACGCGATCTGCTAGTTCATCACCTTTCCGTGATACGAATGGAACAGGTGCATGGATCTCATCAAAGGACATGCCTTTATTCCAGTTAGCCGAGAAGAGTGCAGCGTATGAAACTTGCCCCACTTCCAAGTAGAAATTACTATCGCGATGAACCATTAAAACAAAATCATTATGGAAATGGCGGCCTATATAATCAAGCGGCTCATTTGGAAGCGTGCTGGCATCGCCATATACGAATGAATCGGATTCCCCGAATATGTGGTTCTTGAAAGTCCAGTTGTCACCATCTTTAATGACCTCGAAATGCTCCGGATAGCGATCAGCTGCCATGTCAATCAGCATTTCCAACACTTCCCATTGCATTTCCATTGTGTGTGAAAAAGATTGAAACCTTATATGCGGCTGTTCTTGAAGGAGACGACGCTTCGTTTCCACTTGGAGTTTGTATTCTGGTGTAACTTCAATACAGTTAACGTTTGAGAGTTTTTTCAAGTCGTTTGAATAACGATAGTTACCTGAAGTGAATGGAAATGGGAATGTATCTAAATCTGTTGTTTTGAAATCTAAACTTTGTGTAAACATTGAACAATCTCCTCTCGTTCCCTAGATTCTTTAAAGTGAGTTTTTTTTCTATTTAGCTTCCTTTAATTCCACGGATGGACGCTCCATGTCAACTTCATAACGGAAAATGTATTTAGATGAAACATAGTAGGTGACTAAAGCGACAAAGTATGTTGGAATTCCGGCAGCTGTATAAAGGAAAAAGCCACTTGCTTCAAAAGTCAATGGATTATAGAGTGCCCAGTAAACGGTCGTTCCGATAACCACCGTGAGAACGGCCGAAGGGTTAATGCCTTTCCAATAGGTATAAGAGCCTTGCGTGTCATACAAATCCCTTATTGAAATGCGTTGGCGCTTTACAAAGAAGTAATCTGCAACGACAATCCCGCCGAGAACAGCCATTATAAAAGAGATGACAGCAATGAATGAACCAAAGGCATCGTAGAACGTTGAGCTTAGAAGTAAGAATATAGTCGGTACGGTTGTACCCATCGCAATCATCCATGACTTTTTCGGGAATACAGTTTTAAAGCTGACAGCTTGTGAGTACATAAGGAATATGGCTGCACCGACATTCCCTACCGAAAGTAAAATCAAGCCAATGAAGCCGCCCCAACTTCCTGCGATGGAAAACATCCAGTCAGAAGGATTAAGAGAACCAGTGACTAATGCAGCAAGTGCCCCAACTAATGCGGCGATACAGACGATGATTCCATAGCTGTAAAATCCCGCTTTAAATGCTCCTCCTTCTGTTTTAGATAAACGGCTGTATTGGCCAAGGTACGGAAGCCATGAAAAGCCGAGACCAATGTTTAACTCCAGGGCTGTCGCGAATGAACGAGAACTCGTTTCAAATGGCTCAGAAGGAAGTATATGAGCCACTTCCGTGAACCCCTGTCCAAACAAGACTATTGCGAGCAGGCCAAACATGAGAACCATAAAAACTGGAACGGCTACTGCGGTATATTTTTGAATCGCTACCGGTCCCCTCACCGTTACAAGGAATGCACAGACGAAAAGCAAAATCGAGAAAAACGGCGCTCCCGTTGCTTGGCTTGAGAAAATCGCGGGCATGCCCATCCAATTAGCCGCCTCTGCTAACGCCTGGCCGGACATAAAAAGCGCGATGGAAATATAGCCGAGAGTTAAAATAAGAAAAACAAAGAAAAAGATATTCGATCCTAGATACCCAAGTGAACTTCGAAACCCTACAAAAGTGTCTATGCCATAACGCGCAAAATAAAGGGTAATGGGAACTATCAACAGCATAGGGAAGGCATTACCGAATAAAATCGCTGCAAGTGACTGCTTCGCGTCAAGCATCGTCCCTGTGTATCCACCAGTTAACAGCCCAAAAGATGAGAGGCCAATAACAACTTGAACTAAAATTAAATCCCGAAGGTTAAAAATCCGGTCATTTTTACTTGCGGGTAAGAACCCAAAGGCCACATCCTTTGAAATGGAGGAATTCTCTTTGCTCACACGCTTCTCTCCCAACTATAGAATAGTGATTGTATTACTTGGAATAAGGCTGATATAGTTCTGGGTGATCGAAACAACTACATTAGACAAGTGAATAGATTAGGTAAGCGATGATTAAAATCATGAAAAAAATAGAACCTGCCGCATCACTCCATTTCATTTTGTCGATTTTCACGGCTTCTTCCTGCTCATACGCATTGATCCGCTCATTCAAATCTGAATATAGATTTTTAATAAAGGGATCTTCTGAATTGATATTCTGTTGAAACTGATTCTCTTTATTCAAAATCGCTTCTCCCTCCTTTGCAATCATGCTTTCTGGTCCCTTCTCTTTACTTTATTGCAATAACCATGCCAATCAGAAAACACTATGCTAACAGGGTTTTCAAAAGGAAGAATATTCATTTTTGAAACTATTGAACAATTGTGAAATTTCTGTAATATAAAACTAGGAAGTTAAATGAAAGGCAGGTAGACATAAATGGATCACTTCACCTCTGCACTCTTGTCTATTTACGATCAGCTTATTGTGACAGATAAAAATGGCACAATACTGAAATCGACCGGAACAGGGAATACCTTATTCCATACAATCAAATCCGCCAATGTCGGAGGTTCCATCAAGGATGTTGAACAAGATTTATTTGCTACAAACTTTGCAGAAGAGATAATGGGCAAAAATGAAAAAAGATCCTTCATGCAGTCTTCATGGCAGGGGCCAGAGCTGCTGATGACTGCATACCCGATTGAATCCGGGGCATGGGTCTGGGCTTACAAAGAACTCATAGATTCTTATCCAGATACATCAAGGGGGCAATCGGGGCCTTTATTGGAATCGAAGAAGCCATCTTTTCCATTTGTGATCCGCAGTAAACCGATGCTTGATGTTCTGCATAAAATGCAAATGGTTTGTGATGTCAGCGCAACAGTCCTATTATTGGGGGAATCCGGTGTAGGAAAGGAAATAGCAGCCAGGGCCATACATAATATGGGTAATAGAAGTGACGGGCCATTTATACCTGTCAATTGCGGCGCCATCCCGGAAAACCTGATTGAAAGCGAACTGTTCGGATATGTAGAAGGGGCTTTTACCAGCGCTCGGAAAGACGGCGCCAAGGGAAAATTCACACTTGCCCATAAAGGTATCTTATTCTTGGATGAAGTGGGCGAATTACCGCTTAATGTTCAGGTGAAACTGCTTCGCGTCCTTCAGGAGCGCATTGTCACGCCAATTGGGAGCACGGCCTCACACCCTGTTGACATTCAGGTGATTGCCGCAACTAATAAATCGCTCGAAAAAATGGTAAAAAAAGGAGAATTCCGAGAAGACTTATATTATCGTCTTCATGTCGTGCCTATCCATCTTCCGCCGCTTAGGAATCGTGTAGATGAAATCCCTCACCTGGTTCAGTTTTTTTTACAAAAGTACAATACACTATACAATCGAAAGGTAGCTTTCACACCGGATGCAATCGACTTGCTATGTATCTATCAATGGCCCGGCAACGTGCGCGAGCTTGAAAATACAGTTGAAAGGCTTGTGATTACTAGCGGAATACCGGAAGTGGATGTTGCGTTGGTTAGAGAGGTGCTTCCTTTTAAAGGACCCAACAAACCCACTTCTCTACCTGTCATCGATTTTCTAATGCCTTTGCAGGAAGCAGTCGACCTTGTGGAAGAACAGCTGATCAATATGGCGATGGAACAATACAAATCATTAAAACTAGCGGCAAAAGTATTGGAAGTCAGCCAGCCGACGATGAGCAGGAAATATAAAAAATTACGTAATAAAATTGAAGAGGCAAGCTTTTCACCAGTGGATAAACGGGCCATTTTAGAAGAACAAATAAACCAGCGGCTTCGATCCATAGCTGTTGTAACCGCAGCTATCATTCCAGCTGAGGAGGTAATCAGTCTACAAAAAAATATGAACCGGCAAAATTCCTATTCCCAGAAATTAAAACAAAAACTTACCATGATTCAAGAAAAGGAAGGCGTAATTGAATGGGTCTTTATATTTATCATGACGGATGATGGACGTCTGATTCACCTCGTTGCCGACAAGGGCTTTGTAATTGAACCGGGGGAAGAATATATGGGTCCCCCGGAAATGGTTAATGTCGCTTACCAGGCGTTTAATGGTAAAGCGGGTGTTACTCCCATATACGAAGACAGGTACGGTGAGTGGAAAACAAGCTTTGCGCCAATCATTGATGATGATGGCACTATCGTAGGTATTGTCGGATGTGATTACAGCAAAGCCTATTTCAATTCGGAAATGCAGCGTCTCCGTAAGCAACTCAATATACATGTTTGATTTCGGAATGCAGTCATGCGGTGAGTCTATTAGACCAACTGAATACTAGGGTAAAAAAAGAAAAGCTGATTACAGGAGCCATCTAGAACGGGCTTCTGCAGTCAGCTTTTTCATTATTACCATATACATCATGAACGTTATGGAGGAATTAAAATGGCAGTAACGCCACCCATTTTTCGGTCTAACTGGTTTTCCCAAATTGACCACCCCTATATAGGCAATTTTATATGTTGTTCTTCCACTAAATATAAACTGTTAAGAGGATTTGGCAGAGCATATGGATACTCATTCAATGATTTAATGGAACAACCCAATGACTTATTCCTATTATACAAATGAGTGCTCATAAGCCTTATTGCCATGAAACCTATATAACTTTCTCTTTATTTTCTCTATTTTTCACCAAAAAATAAGCAGTAATCAAGGCAGTAATAGGAATTATCAGGGCTACACCTGTTCCAGCACAAAATATAGTGATCATTTCAGCACTAAATATTTTTGAGTTTACGATTTCCCCAACAGAATAGGATAAATCTTTAAACCATATAAGCAGTGCCAAATAGCCTCCAAAGAAAGCAAAAAATAGTGTATTCGTAGATGTACCTAAGATATCCCTTCCAATACTTAATCCAAATGCGAATAAATCTTTCTTACTAATGGATGGATGGTGAAGAAACATTTCTCGCATGGGAGATGAAATGGCCATGGCTGTATCGATAATCGCGCCAATAGTACTCATAATAATCACTGAAGCTCCAATTTTAACAAAATCTACTCCAATATAAAGGGAAAAGATGCTAAGCTCTTCTATTTCTTCTTCACCGAAACCTTGTATCATCGCATTTTCCGTCACAATGACAATAAAAAAGAGTACTATAACAATCGTGATAATAGTAGAAATGAATGCCGTTTTTGTTGTACTGTTCACTTCGTTAATAAAAAATAAATTAATATAACTAATCACCGTACATGCAATCAATGTTACGATATACGGATCATTATTTGGATTTGTCATAAAAATGATGGTAAAAAGTAACACACCAAAGTTTAGGAATAAAGCAAAAAATGAACGTGCCCCTTTTTTTCCGCCAATCAAGACCATCAATATTAATAGTACAAACGCTAGCAACAATAATACATTCATTGTCTTTCCCTCTTTCGATTAATGAAAAAAATAGAGACATATAGACCTATCGGAATAGTTAACACGATTCCAATACCACCAGCTAGGGCACGGGCTAATTCCAATGTAAGGTTCATGGAAAGGGTAAATCCCAATGCAGAAGCATTTTTCAAATACAAAATAATCATAGGTATTGAGCCACTTATATAGGCAAAAAACAAAATATTTGTCATGGTTCCCATAATGTCTTTTCCAATCTCTAATCCTGAAGTTTTAAGTGCTTTTACTGATATGTGGTTATTCTTTTCATACAACCCAAAAATCGAAGAAGACATGGTAATGGCTATATCCATTACGGCTCCTAAAGATCCGATAAATAACCCTGCCATAAACACCATTTTATAAGGACGAGTGATAAATTGCATCTCTTCATATCGAAGGCCATTTTCGGAAGTTACCCACATAACAAGATAAGTAATGAACAGCGATAAAAAAGTCCCTAACAGTGTCGCAATAATAGCTGCATATGTTTTTTCATTAAAACCGTTAACGAGTAAAAGGGAAAAGACCGTAAATAGAATGATACTTATACTGCATATCAATACCAAACCAATGTCTGATGAATTCAAATAAAAATCTAATGCATATGACAACAATATGGCATTGACTGCCAAACTTATAATTGAAAACAGGCCTTGCTTTTTTCCAACAATAAGTAATGTAAAGATAAAAACCCATGCTACAATCAACACAAATTTATCACGCTTTACGTCTTTTATGGTTCCAGTTAACTCTGAATTTTCTTCTGTCTTTGTATCAATCGAAACAAATAAATCATTTCCAACTCGATATTCTTGATCATAAGCTCCGGATGAGGAATATTCATTCTTTAAATGAATAAGTTTTCCTTTTTCTTCTCCATTTTGTATTTCGGCTATTATACTCTGGGTAAATAGTCGATCTTCATTTTGATACATATCATTCAATTCAGTTGTATTTTCCAGATTTGTTTTGATGACTTTGGCTATTGGAAGTTCATAGAATGAATAATTGTGATGAACAAAGAAAATAGAAGCGACAAAACAAAGTGCTATGACGGCGTACAAAGAAACATGCTTGTAACCCATTTTTTTAAATTTATTTACGATAACATTCAAAATAAAACCTCCAAATATCGGGTGGGCAAAAAAAGCAGGGAGTAGCCAGAATTGACTGACTCCACCCCGCCTTACTAGTATTTGATTTATTTATCTTATCATGAATAGATTTAGTATGCGAACAACGTCCGATCTACCTCCTTTACGCCTCCCCAGGTAAAACGCTAAGAAGAGATTGAGGTGACATCTCAGGAAAAACAAGCAGAGATCACATTGCGGATCATGAAGACACCCTTACCAGTAACAATCCGCTGACTCAAAACCCATTCACGCATTAATGGACATAGAATTTTACCAGAGATGTTTTGTCTTAACTCTTTTGTTGTCTACCCTTTGTTTTCCTTACATATTTACAAACCACCGCTTTGTGTATTATCAAATTAAATATTCTAGCGAGGTCTATATCTAAATATTTAATAATTTATTGTCACTTTTAGGCGTAGCGTCAGGAAAATGCAGATTTACATCGTTAAGGAAAATACCAATATAAAAAGCCCAATTTCTCACCATTTAAATTGAGGAATTGGGCTTCTTATAATGAGCCTGATGCTGAAAAACATTGAATACTTCAGTTGTTAAATGCTTAACTTGTAATACGGTTCACCGTACCTCACAGAACTGCGTTTTTTCTCCAATTTAACATAGTACTTCAACATTAAATCCTCCGGGCGCTTCTACGTAGAAAGTATATCTGTGTAAGTGTTGTGGGAGTTTTACCTTGTATCCATCATCTTTCAACCGCTTATTGATCCTGTTAACTTGTTCTTCATTTTCTTGTATGAATCCAACATGAAATGTCTTGGGGTATTGTACATCGCTTCCTTTCATTAGAGTCAATATGGAGCCATCATCATCTTTCATTGCAGCGAACCCATCTCCTCGACTTCCTGCACATGTTAGTCCAAAATATGTTTCTAAAAACTCACGTGAAGCTATAACATCATTAACAGTTAAATTTAAATGATTGATTTTCATTACTTCCCCCAATTTTGGTATTATTGTTTTCTCTCGGTAAAAAAGTTAATTTTCCACTGGATCGTTGTGATGTTGTTAGTCACTTTGTAATCGGACTTGTTATTTCTCCCTCCCTATTTTGTAAGGTATTCCTTCTTTTTAGTGAAAATGACAGTATCATCTTTCCGATTCTGTAAATAATCATCCAAGTTACCGCAATTACAAGATTAAAAAAAGGCCAGCCAGTAAAAACTGGCTAGCCTTCGGTCAACTCAATTACAATATTTTTTCATTTTCAAAGTTAGTGTTTGACTCTACTTTCTTAGCCAATTTAAATTTATAGAATAATATACAGGCTACCAAAAATCCTATTCCATAAAACAGTCCAACTCGTTGAGTAGGGTCAAAGGCAAGGAATACTAGAATCAGTAAACAAAAGCCTAAACAGAATAACGGGACAAATGGGTAAAATGGTACTATGTATTGTAAATCTTCCGTTTTACCACCCGCTTTTATAAACTTCCTTCTAAACATATATTGCGATAAAGCAATTCCCATCCAAGAAATCGTGACGGAAATTCCAGCTATGGACATTAGTATCACGAACACAGTATCCGCCGCAATGAAGCTGGTCAATAACGATAGAAGCGAAAAGCATATCGTAAAAAGAAGGGCATTCAATGGCACTTTCCTTTTGGACAATAGACCAAACATCTTAGGTGCCATTCCATCATGGGCCATCGACCAAAGCAAACGCGTGGAAGCATACAGACATGAATTCCCTACAGAAAGAATGGCTGTCAAAATAATGAAATTCATGATACTTGCTGCATAAGGTATCCCCGCTATCTTCATTAAAGTTACAAAAGGGCTTTCCAATAAGCCTAATTCCGAAGAAGGGAATATGGCGGAAAGGATGATAATGGACGAAATGTAAAAAACAATGATTCTAACTAGTACGTTTCGAATGGCTTTAGGGATGTTCTCTTCAGGTTTTTCACTTTCCCCTGCCGCTATTCCTATTAGTTCTGAGCCTTGATAAGAAAATATCACATTCATCATTGTCACAAAGATAATTGTAATGCCTCCTGCTGGAAAAAGACCAGAAGGTGCCAAATTCTCAAAGAATGGGGTTGGACGATCAGATAAAGAGACAAAACCAAAGATGCCAGCGATTCCAATCAAGATAAACAAAATCACTGCAACGATTTTTATTCCAGCGAACCAATATTCCGCCTCTGCAAAACCTCTTGTCGTTAATGCATTCAATGTAAATAATAGCACTATGAACACAGCACACCAAATCCAGGTAGGACTATGGGGGAACCATTGTTTCATCAATATTCCTGCTGCCGTAAACTCAACTCCTGCAGTTGCTGCTGAGCCTACGAAATACATCCATCCTAGAGAGAAACCAGCGGAAGGCCCAATATATTCGGCAGCATATTTTTGGAATGAACCTGTAACCGGCATATGAACGGCTAGCTCGCCAAGGCAGACCATGACCATATACAAAATAAGACCGCCGGCTAGATAACCGATCAGGGCTCCTCCTGCCCCCGCTTGGTTAATTGTATAGCCAGCATTTAAAAAAAGGCCTGTACCAATTACGCCGCCAAGTGAAAGCATAAATAAATGGCGTCTTTTCATTGAGCGTTGCAGCTGATCATTATTCTCCAGTCCATACCCCATAAAATCACGTCCTTATCTTATCTATTAGCCTATTCCTTCTCCCAAACCATCTTAGAACCTCAATGAGAGACAACTAAGGCCGCCATCTTGTTTTTGAAATTCAGTCATCTCCACTTCAATCACTGTGTATCCCAAATCTTCAATTTTTTTCTTTGTACCATCAAACCCTTTCGGGACAATAACGCAGTCGTTCATTCTGACGCAGTTACCCGAATATTCTTCTTCCTCTTTTACGATGATTTGATTAAAGCTAGAAAAAGCCTCGTGATTAATGAATTCCCCGGCCACTAATAAATTATTGTCTCCCAGGTAATTGACACCCGTTTTTAAATGAAAGAATTCCTTAAGGGGAATGATGGTCGTATCATAACCATACTTACCCATGATATCTTTGAACTGCAGAGCACCTGCTTCATTCGTTCTGGTTGAAAGGCCAACATAGAAGTGATTTTCAACTTGCATTACATCTCCGCCATCTAGCATACCTGGTGATTGAATATATTCGATTGTTTCATAAAAGTCCTTCAAAACTTCTTTCATTTCAATAATTTCACCATTACGGCTATCTGCACCAGGATTGGTTACAAGTGCACATTTTGGGGTCAACACTGCGGTATCTTCTACAAACGTAGAATCAGGGTATCTTTCATCCGATTCGAGAACGGTCACTTTCACACCGCAGCGTTTTAATGCTTCTACATAAGCCTCGTGTTGTATAAGCGCTTTTTCATAATCCGGGTTTCCTAAATCCGATGTTGTTAAGCCATTTACAAAACTTTTTCCAATCTTTCTTACAATCGCGTGATTAAACATATATTTTCCTCCTAAATAGGTAGTTTATCTTTTTAAAATGTGGAATACCTTTTTGCTCCTGCCGTACTTTAAATGGAGTTTCTTTTATTCCTGAAGCGGAATTATAAAAATATAGGAATGATAGAGAGAAGAGACAACCAAATTCCTCTCTTAAACTATAACGGGTGCCTCTTCTTAGCCCATGCTTTCTCAATTATTTTAATGACTGCACAATTTATCCGCTATTCCTACAAAATAGCTTACACCGTACCCTAAAGCCTTCTCATCGATTTTAAATTTAGGATGGTGTAGGGGATAAGCTTTTCCAAACTCATTATTATGGACGCCTAGAAACTGCATGGAAGATGGAACGATTTCGGAAAAAGCCGAAAAATCTTCTGTTCCAAACATGGGATCATCAACCTTGATGATGTTATTCTCTTCAAAAATACCTTCCATGACCGTTCTTGAAATATCAACAGCAGCTTTATCATTTACCACAGCTGGATACCCTAAATACCAAGTAATTTCACATTTTGCCCCATGCGCTTCCGAAATCCCCTTAACGATTTGCTCAAGATGCTCCCTTGCTTTCACTCGGCTATCCGAGTCTAAGGAACGAATGGTACCACCGATTTCCGCATATTCAGGTATGACATTGAGCGCACTTCCGGAATGGAACTGAGTGACTGAAATGACTGGTGTCCTAAGTGCTGAAATTTTTCTGGAAACGATATGTTGAATATTCGTCGTAATTTCTGCACCAATGATCAGCGGATCTACCGTTAATTCCGGAGTCGACGCATGACCGCCCTGACCAATGATTTTAATTTCAAAATCATCGGCTGCAGCACAGAATACCCCTTCCCTTAAACATATAGTTCCTGTTCGTTCATAAGGAGTAACATGCAGTGCAAAGGCATAATCCACTCCTTCCATTACCCCTTTTTTCACCAACTCCTGAGCTCCACCAGGCAGTACCTCTTCTGCATGTTGGAAAATAAACCTGATTTCTCCATCAATCGAATCTTTTTTTCCGGAGAGGACTTTAGCAGCACCTAATAACATCGCAGCATGTGCATCATGTCCGCATGCATGCATAACTCCAGGATTTTTTGATTTGAATTTAATTTCTGCTTCCTCTTCAATCGGGAGAGCATCAATATCTGCACGAAAAGATATGGTATTCGATTTTCGGGAAGATTTTTTAGTTCCTTTAAGAACCGCTAAAACGCTCGTTTCGGTTGGTCTCGTCACTTCCAATCCTGAAAAGGTTTTTAATTTCCTGTAGATAAATTCAGAAGTCTGATGCTCCTGATATGAGAGCTCCGGATTTTCGTGAAAATGTCGTCTCCATGAAATCACTTCATCCACAACCGTCTCCTGTATTGTCTTCATCATAAACGCCTCCTTTTAGTGCCAATATTCAGATTTTTCAGTTCTTTAAAAAGGGCCATACTGTATGCTTTGAGCAATGATCAAAAAGATAATCGCTATCGCAAACTGAATCAGAAGATATGGAAACACCCATTTTACCCATTTGGTAAATGATATGCCTGCCACTGCCAATCCAGCCAATAGCACTCCAGAAGTCGGAAATATCATATTCGAAATCCCATCCCCTAATTGGAAAGCTAATACTGCCGTTTGTCTTGTCACACCCATTAAATCCGCTAATGGAGCCATGATCGGCATCGTCAATGCAGCTTGCCCACTTCCGGATGGAACAATGAAGTTAAGAAATAATTGGACAATGAACATTCCGATTGCATTTATGGCGGGAGGAAGTTGTTCAACCAATCCTGCAGCATAATATAAAATGGTATCCAGCAATCCGCCACTTGTAATGATGACCAGGATTGTCTGCGCAACTCCTATTATCAATGCCCCAGAAACCATATCGCCTGCTCCTGAAATAAAACCATTAGCCATCTTGGATGGAGTTAAGCCTCCAATTATGCCCATAATGATCCCGCTTAATAAAAACAAGCCGCCAATTTCACTTATATACCATCCTAATTTAATAACTCCGTATATTAATAGGATGAAATTCACCAATAAAATAATTAAAGCGGCGCTATGTCTTTTACTTATCCTAAAGTTTTTATCAAAATGTGCATGATCTTCACGCCTGAATTTCCCATACTCCCCCAGTTCAGGGTTTCTTTTAACCTTCATTGCATGGAAATAGATGTACAATACTGTAACGACATAAAACACTGCAAGAAGAGCGATTCGCAATCCCATTCCCGAATACATGGGCAGTTCTGCAATGCTTTGGGCAACTCCTACATTAAAAGGGTTCGTAATGCCCGAAATGAATCCAGTCGCCAATGTCCCAAGCATGACGATCGCAAAACCCGTAAGTGCATCAAAGCCTAATGCAATCGTCATCGGAACAATGATTGCGATATAAACTAATGCATCTTCAGCAGATCCGATCAGTGTCCCTAATGAAGCGAAGATCAATACCATCAACGGAATGAGCAATTTCACTTTTGTTCCGAATCGGACAGCCACAAACTTAATGAAAGAATCCAGTGCTCCAGTTGCCTGCATGATTCCCAATGCCCCACCAAACAAAAAGACGAATAAGATAATTGATGCTCCTTCAATCATCCCTGCGTGAATGCTGCTGAACATTTCCAATAATCCCACTGGTGTTGATTCAATGAATTCAAATGAAGTTGGATCGACTACACTTCGGCCATCCTTTTCAATTCTTTCATATTGGCCTGCAGGCAAGATATAGGTTAAAACCGTCACGATTACAATTACGATAAACATTAAGACAAAGGGATTAATCCCTTTTTCCGGTAACTCCGTTAGTTGGTTAAGTGGCTTATTATTCTGATTAAGCGGCTCGGAAGTGATTTGACCATTAGGCAGGTCATTCATATAAATACCCCCAGTTAAAGTTTTATACTACTAATCCAGTTTTCCTGTCGGACCATCACTTCTCAACCAAACACTTAAACATACTCTTTATTAACTTCTCCAGCATAACGGGCGTATGGACGAAGGCACTATCGATGTGAAGGCGCTCAGTACGCTGGTGGGCATCCTTGCCGAACGGCCCCACATTAAGTACGGGTGCCTGAAGCCTTTGCATATCAGCAAAAGGAATGCTGTAAGTATCGCCCCAGACCGGTGTATTTTTTTCAAAAGCCGTCCAGCCATCAGACTCATCAGTATATTGAACATAGCTTAAATCGCAAATGCCATTAAAATAATGAATTTGGCTGACTTCTTCATCAAGCAATCTAGCAGTTTCCTTCATTAATTTCACAGATTCCATGATAAGCGGATCATCGGACGTATTGACGGCTGGATAATATGGCGGTGCGAACAGCAATACGATGGCGGGTGAAAGCTCCTGACATTGTATCATCAATTTTTCTGCGATCCTAAATGATTTTTCCCGCTCATCCAAATCCATGTTTCCTTTAACTTCACTCTTTATTTGCTCAACAAAACTGCCGCCAAATTTGTCCTCGGCATATGAAAGTAACTTTTCGTAGCGCAATACTTGTACTTCACCTACACCTTCAATATGTTCTCGCAGACAAAGAGCTTTATAAGATTCATTGCATTTTATCGCTGCTTCGTTTGCAACCTGCTCGAATAAATCCATTATTTCTGCAGCTGTCCTTTTCATAATGAACACATTATATAGCGCTGCTGCACGATAGGGTGTCTGTGTTGAATATTGTAGTTTCAGATCTTTTTGCTGAAGCGATACTGGTAAAGGTGTTTCCTCGCCAAGATCACTTTCCTGAAAAAGAGTGTTCCACTCCATGAGCTGCGTAAGGAATGAGGCTATATAGTTAGCCGTTATGCCCTTTAATGGCTCACCCACATGAGTTTCTTTCCCATAAAAAAGGGCAGCGGGCATGATTTTCCCCAAAGTTCCGGAATAAATATAATGTCTATTATCGCCCGGCTTCTGTGAAAAGGAAGGTTCACTATTAAAAAACATTTTATAGGAAAGGTCATATTTATCACGTAAAGACACAAGTTCTTTAACTGCAGCCCTCATTCCCGCAGAATTCACTTCCTCATCAGGAACGGTTAACAGCAGGAGATTGATCGGCCATTTTTCAACGCTTGCCTTTTCGATGATAGCCATATGAAGGGCAAGCCCCATTTTCATATCCATTGTTCCTCTACCAAACAAGTACTTTCCTGATTCAAGATCAATGCGCGCTTCTTCCGGTAGATCATCTTTTCGGTCATGAAGTTTTTTTGTGAGCTCCTCCGGCTGAAATGCAAGAGTCTCAAGGTCACCGTATTCTTCAGTATGAACCGTATCAAAATGGCTGATTAATACAACGGTCTCCTTGCTATCGGGATGTTTATAAAAGGCATTGACAAAGTTCCTCCCTAAATCAGCCTCGTGAAGCGATAAGTACGCCGGATTCCTTTTAAAATATTCAAGCTCCCTCAATTTCTCTTGAACCTTATAAGGGAACACTCGCTCCCCTGGTGTAAGAGTACGGCTTTCCCAACTAACAAGTTCACATAACAAAGCACGAAGCGTTTCTGGAGTACCCCATAGTAATTGACTCATTTCAATCCCCCTTCATCTATATTTGTACGAACCACCGGGCAGGTTAAACAAGTTGGACCGCCAGTGCCTTTGTAACTGATTTCAGTTCCTTTGTATTCATAAACCGTTGCTCCGGCATCAAGAAGCTGTTGCTTCGTGTAAGCGTTACCAGAAGATATAACGCAAACCCGCGGAGCGATGGCAAGCACATTACAGCCCAAGTTCAAGTACTCATCAACCGGCACTTCGATAAGCTGAATGCCTCGTTCAATAAGCAGTTTTCTGAAAAAGACAGGCATAAGGCGGGAATGAACTACGGCTAAATCATGGTCGACAAGGCTGATGAAAGACATTAGATGGAGACACTCTCCCTCTCCTTGATCATGCGGCAGCTGAACTACGATGAACTCATCCACAAGATGTGAGGTCATTTCCTTTAATTGCCGAATGGCTTCTGCGTTTGTACGATAACCATGTCCGACAACCAGGGTTTTATCATCAAGCCAAATGATATCACCGCCATCCGCGACCGCATCACCCGTTAAATACCCAATAATCGGGATGTTCTTTTCCTTGCAAAATTCCTTGTATACATTAGCTTCAGGCTGCCTCAATTCTTTCCCTGACTTTAAAATAATGGCCCCTTGGCTTGTGAATTTGATTGGGTCATGCGCATATAAGGAGTCAATCCCGACTACCGAAGATGCTGGCAAATAATCGATGTTTGGAACATATTTCTCCAAAATGGAAATAAATTCACCATACTCGGTTAGAGCTTCGTTAAAATCTGGCTCTTCCGCAAAGTTGAAGTTCCGCCATGCTTGGCTTAAATGCTCTTGACTAATAAAAGCTTCTTTCGGATGTTTTACAATGACACGTTCCAATGGTTTGTACATGGACGAACAATAAGTCACTGCCTCTCCCTCCTTTTCCGCATATCGGAAAACGTTTCCGCTAATAGGAATATTTTCTTTTATTATAAAATTAGTTTTGGTATAATGTCAATATGTTTTAAATATTCAAATAAATCAACGTTTTATACAACTTGGAATGAAAGATAGGTGGTTTGTTTATGCAATCGATCGACCGTGCCATGAACGTTATAAAGGTGCTGGTTTCCAATTCATCGGAAAACTGGCTGTCAATTACGGAACTTTCTCAAGAGTGTGATCTTCCTGTCAGCTCCATGCATCGTTTGTTAAAAGCGATGTCCTCGCATGGGTTAATCCAACAGGACGGGCAAACCAAACAATATGGTTTGGGGAATATTTGGCTCGAATACGGTTTACGTATGTATGACAAAATGGATTACATCAGCCAAATAAGGCCTGAACTGGAAAGACTGATGAACAATGTGGAGGAAAGCGTCTATCTTAGCCAGCCAATCGGAATGGAATCACTTGTTATCGAACGAATCGACAGTGAAAAAAGCCAAATCCGGGTTTATGACCAGCTTGGCTCACGAGTTCCTATGCATATTGGGGCAGCCAATAAAGCGATGCTCGCCTATATGCCATATAAACAAGCGAAAAAAATTGTAGATGCTCTTCTGCCAACTCAAGAAAGAGCAGCTTTTTGGGATATATTGCAAGAGACTAAAATGAAGGGGCATGGAATCAGTCACAGTGAAAGAACAGAGGGAACATGTTCTGTTGCCGTGCCGATATTGAACCATTTTGGGGAAGTTCATGGTGCGGTGAGCATAGGTTTTGTCAGCTTTAACCTGACAGAAGAAAGACTTGATTTCCTCATTAAGAATGTGATGGAAACTGGCAATCGGGTTTCTGCAAAATTGGGGTATAGGGGACAATGAATAAGCGGGCAGTGGTGGATTATCGGATAAGCCAAAAAAAGAAGATGAATCATTTCATCTTCTTTTCGTTTTTATATTAATCGCTGCCGGTCACGAATAAATCTTCCCTGAAATAGGCAAGGACCTCGCCGGCCACAACAGGTTCTCCCTCCAATACCTCTAATGATTCTATCTTTCCGCTGACACCAATATCAATGATTTCCACACAGCCATCTGCCTTCTTAATCTGAAATAATTGTTCCCATTCATAAAACCTGGAATTTTTGGATATTGAAATTTTTTCAATCCTGCCTTCACAAGGGCTTAGAATCACATCAACGTACATTTAAATCATTCCTTCCTTCAGTATTCTTCAAAATGAAATGGGGTTTGTAACACTAACCTGAGAAAGTTTTGGAACTCAGGTATATCTTCTTGTTCAATGCCCAGGGTCGGAGCCCAGTACTGATCTAAATTAATATCATTGGCACAAAGCAGGATCATTCTTCCGCTTTGCATGGAAGTCACCATTGCTTTACCGAAAAACTGGCCCGAATATACAATGGTCACATCATATCTATAATCTTGTGACAATAAGCAGTAATGATGAATAGCCTGGTTTTCTTTATTTTCGGAAAGAATATCAAAATTCAACGGATTGCCTCCTTTCTTGTAAGCCCTAATTCGTTCAGAACCTGATCCAACCCCGAAGCTGGGATGCTTCAGCTATTTTGCGGATTCCTTCAATATAAGCCGCAACTTTCATGTTCACGGAATATTTTTGTGAAGTATGGTAGACATTCAAAAAGCTGGCCGTTATCTTTTCCTTCAATCGTTCATCCACAAGCTCTTCCGTCCAGTAATAGCCTTGGTTGTTCTGGCACCATTCAAAATACGAGACTATCACCCCTCCTGAATTCGCCAAAATATCCGGAACTAGCACTATACCTTTATCATCAAGAATCTTGATTGCTTCCTTTGTGGTCGGACCATTTGCTGCTTCAATCAGGATTTCACATTTTAATCGTATTGCATTATCTTTATTCACCACTCCGCTGATGGCTGCAGGAATCAGCACATCACACTCTTTTTCCAATAATTCTTGATTGGATAACGAATCTTTGTATAAGTTCGAAACGACCCCAAACGAGTCCCTGTTCTCCAAAAGGTAAGGAATGTCCAGGCCATTCGGATCATATAAACCTCCAAGCTCATCCGCTATTCCGACAACCTTAGCCCCCATTTCATGTAAATACATGGCCAAATGACTGCCAACATTACCGAATCCCTGAATGATTACCCGCATGCCTTCAATAGGAATCCCCTTTAAATCACATATCATTTGAAGTGTGTATAATACTCCTTTGGAAGTGGCCTTTTCCCTGCCCTTCGATCCCCCTAACCTCAGAGGCTTTCCTGTAATGAAGCCGGGTGAATCGAATTCCCTGATGTGATCGTATTCATCCAGCATCCAGGCCATGATTTGTGAATTCGTATACATATCAGGTGCCGGGATATCTTTTGTAGGTCCCACTATTTGACTTACTGCCCTGACATACCCTCTGCTTAATCTTTCAAGCTCAGATGAACTCATCTGTCTGGGATCACACACAATGCCGCCTTTCGCACCTCCATATGGAAGATCTGTTATTCCGCATTTCAAGCTCATCCACCCGGCCAATGCTTTAACTTCTTCGGGAGTGACATCCGGGTGAAACCGAATCCCCCCTTTAGTTGGACCGGCTGCATCATTATGTTGAGCCCGATACCCTTGAAACATCCTTGTCTCCCCATTATCCATTTGAATAGGAATACAGACTTCCAGAAAACGCATTGGCGCTTTTAGAAAATCAAAAACCTGATCTGGATAGTTCAAAACATGAATCGCTTCTTTTAAGATATCCTGGAATTCTTGCAGTTGATTATCCAATTGACGTTTTTCAATTACCTTAATTTTCTCTGTCATTTTAGCACCTCACTTATATTCTTATAACTTATTAAGCAACTTTCATGCCAGCTTTGAGGATATTATGTGGATAGCAATATACCGCCATTTCCCAATCATCAGCATCATCATGCAATCATCAGGAAATATGTATTAATTCATAAGCAATTCAGATTTGCATATATAAACAGTAATGATTAAATACATAAAAAAAGCATCCTTTTTAGGCTGCGTCAGATTGTAGACAAACTCGATTTTCATCGAGTTTGTCTACAGTCATTTAATGGGTTGTACAATTTGAACATTGCCTCCAGGCACTCGCTCCTATCAAATTTGTTTTAAAATTTAGATAGAACTCCTTTTTTACAAACTGGATATCGAAGCGATTTTTACCACATTCTTAAAACAAAACCATTGGTTATCCTTTATTTATTTTTACTGTTTTATATGATGAAAACTCGCTGGATTGAAGAAATTTGCGACACTCCTGCCGAATAGTGGCTAGCCGAGACCCGGGAGACGCTTACTTTAGCTGCCATGAATTTAAAGAAAATTTCCAACTGACAGGCAAGGGACGAAAATGGTTGCGGTCATCTATTCTCTATACCTGCTTCAAATCCTATTAAAAAATCAAAAAGGTTTCGGAATGAAACCATTCCGAAACCTTTTTGTCTATAAACTGAAGCATCCTTATCGGATGCGTTTTTTCTTGGAAAATCCTATAGCTGAATTTCTTCAACTTGGTATTGGGGCGGAGCTTTCCGGAATGCCTTTGTGATATATAATAGATAACAAAAACCAATAATGAACCAACTTGTCCCCATTATTAGGGAACTTGTCTCAAGGTTGATCCAAAGAATGCCAATTGCTATAGCACCAATTAAAGGCATGATTAAGTATTGAATACACCCCTTTATCGTTCGATGCTTCTTTTCCCGAATGATAAAATGGCTGATCACTGACAGATTTACAAAGGTAAATGCCATTAAAGCACCAAAGTTGATCAGTGACGTTGCTGTCACTAAATCAAAGAATAAAGCCGACATTGAAATGACTCCAACTATGAGTACATTAATCGCTGGTGTCTTCCACTTAGGATGAATAAATCCAAACCATTTTTCCGGAAACACTTTATCACGGCCCATAACATACAAAAGACGGGACACGCTGGCATGTGATGCTAGTCCCGAGGCTAGCGTATTGACGAAAGTCGTACAAAGAAAAATGGATTGAAATAGCTTCCCGCCTACATAAAGGGCGATTTCCGGTAATGCAGCATCCGGTTCCTTAAAACGGGATATATCCGGAAAAAAGAGCTGAATAAAGAAAGATGCGGTAATGAAGATGATTCCACCCCAAAGTGCAGTTAAAAATATCGCTTTTGGTATCGTTTTTTTCGGATCCGGCGTTTCCTCAGATAGTGTCGTTACCGCATCGAATCCCAAAAAGGAAAAACAAAGGATTGTGGCCCCGGTTATTATGGCCGAGAAATCCATTCCTTCATTTACGAAAGGGATTATTGTAAACACTTCTCCTGTACCTTCTCCATTATTCAAGCCTTTGACAACAAGAATGATGAACACTGCCATGATGGCAATCTGAATTAAAACAAAAAGCGCATTAAAGTTTGCAAGTACATTGACGCTCCTGAGATTGAGAATGGTGACGATTGCTACGAACAATAATACCCAAATCCATGTAGGAACACCTGGAAATAATGCTGTCAGATAAATTTTGGTTAACAATGCATTTACCATAGGTAAAAACAAATAGTCTAACAACGAAGACCATCCTACCAAGAATCCTAAATGCGGGTTTATTGCCTTTTGTGTATAAGTGTAGGCAGAACCTGCAGCAGGAAAAACCTTTACAAGTTTTCCATAGCTGGCAGCTGTAAAAAGCATCCCCACCAATGCAACGATATAGGCAGTCGGCACATGGCCGCCCGTAATCCCAGATACAATGCCGAATGTATCAAATACGACCATGGGGGTCATATATGCTAACCCCATCATAACGATTTGCCATAACTTCAGTGATCTTTTCAATGTAACCTCATTCTCCACCTATCATTCCTCCTTGAAACCGCTTTCAAACTAGTGGGTTCATTTTCTTAACTAGATAAATCTCCATGCCTCCCTCTTTTTTAAAAGTTTTACCTATATACCTAAATGCAATTTCTGTGCCACATGATTTCTGTTTACTTCGACAAACGAAAAACGCCTAAAATGCTACTTAATTCCTGTATTTTTAATCGAAAAAGATTGATTCATAGAAATGAAGTCTTTCAGCATCTCTTCCATCGGCGATTCAATCTCCCATAAATTATTCGCCTTTGCATATTCCAAGCACATGTTACCTGGTTAGAAACCGCAAGAAATCACTGCCTGTGACTTGGCATGGTAATTGCATAAATACCTATATGAGTTTCAAAACCTATTAAGTTATAAGAAAATGGAGGAATAGAAAAATGAAATATCCTTTATCACCTGATGTTCAACCAGAGTTTTGTACCACAGGGTCATTTATGCGCTTACCTTCTACAAGAGAAAATGCCAAATTGGCAGTGGTAGGTATGCCTTTTGATACAGCTGCTTCATTCAGGGTAGGAGCCCGTTTTGCTCCACAGGCAGTCCGCCAAGCATCCATGACGTTGTTTCCTTATCATCCCATTCACAAGGTATTTCCGTTTGACGAATGTAATGCAATTGATATTGGGGATGTTTCGGTGATTCCCCATAATATACATCGAAGCTATGAGTTAATTGAAAAGGCCATGTCAGACTTGATGAAAAACGGGATCATTCCAATAGGAATCGGAGGAGATCATTCAGTAACATTGGCTAATCTAAGAGCAGCCGCAAAAATACACGGTCCTGTTGCACTTCTTCATTTTGATTCACATACAGATACCTGGGATACTTATTATGAGGAAAAATACTGGCATGGTTCGCCGTTTATCCGTGCATATGAGGAAGGTTTGCTCCAAACGGATAAAGTTTTCCAGATTGGCATCAGAGGTACGCTCAATCATCCAGGAGATTTAGATTCCAGTACAGATCTAGGCTACAATGTGATAACAACGCCCGAGCTGAAGAAGAGAGGAATCGAAGATGTCGTGAAGGAAGTCAAGAAAACCATTGGGGATACACCATGTTTCTTGACCTTTGATATTGATTTTGTTGATCCATCCTGCGCTCCTGGAACTGGCACATTGGAGGTCGGCGGTCTAAATAGCTTTGAAACCCTAGAGATGATACGCTCTCTGCAAGGGTTCAACTTTATTGGGTTCGACCTGGTGGAAGTCCTCCCGCCGTATGATCCAACACAAATTACTTCACTATTGGCAGCCACCATCATTCATGACTTTGCCAGTTTAGTAGCCTTACAACTAAAAGAAGAACAAAAAAAGGAGAATTCAACCGAAAAAAGCTTATAGGAGCAAACACCCACTATTAACGTAGGGACAAATCAGGTACAAACTGTAATCGTTCAAAAGGCATCTGCTTTTAGTGAAAGCAGATGCCTTTTTTCTATGTAATCTTTTATCTTGTCCTGCTATTTCCACTATAAATCATTTCATATAGTCTGATGAACAAGTTCAAGCTACTAGGGTGTAGGAAAATAAAAAAACACATCCCATCTGAAAGAATGGAATGTGTCTTCATTTTATTCGTCCGATTCTAACCCGGGACGATTGGATTGTGTTGGCAGAGTGTCCCAAAAGCTTGCATCAACCGTTTCAATTGAATCATCGGCAATAGCTCTGACAGCTGCATCCAAAGTGGTTACCGTTTGCTTTATTAGATAGCCATTACTTTTTTGTCCAAGCGCTACTGACTCGACATTGTGGTCCGACATACCTCGCATCTCAAAAAGAAGTGTAGCAATATCATAGCGAACGGCTGCACCATTACGGCCTATATTTTCTCCAGAACCGCCATCATACCTACCAATATGCCCCCAACCAGTTGGTTCAATGGAGTTATATACAACAGCACCCAGTTTTTTTGAGGCTTCTAACACTTCAGGCTTTACCTTTGCGTTTGTAGGATAAAGAATTGAACCTGAAACAAGTTCACCGTCCGTTTCGCTTAGCGTCCCTTGATGATGTAAATCTATCATGTAGTCTATATCGTATTTCGCAAATACATTTTCGTGTAAAGCCTTTACCTCTACTTGCATGTTATCAGTTTTTTTATCATGCTCACGGTTCAAGTCGATCCCATTTGCATTTGCCCGTGTTAGATGCCGATCACCTTTTGCTAAATAGTCATCAAGAGGGAAATTAACATCTCCCATGGCCCCATCTGCGTTTAACATGGGAATGATCAGTATATTAACATTTTCCAAAATACCTTTAGTCTTGTTCGTGCCTAGATGTTTAATGAATTCGAGTGCACCCTCAGTAGTCAGTTGTTCATTTCCATGCTGTTGAGTCAAAAATAGTATAGTAGGATTCTTAGGATTTGAGATGTACTTCGCTAGGTAAATATCCCTCCCTTTTACCGTTTCCCCGATTACTTCCAGTGCCAGCCTTTCTTGTTTTGCATCCTGCGTTTTAAGATAGCTTACAAGGCTTTCATATGTATGAAGATTTGAAGTTGTAACTTGTCCATTTCCAGCACTGGGGCCATTTCCAACCGCTCCGACTGGTAGCGCAACAGCTGTTACTGCGCTTAAGGTCATTAAACTAGATAATGAAACTGATAGAACCTTCTTTTTAAAATTCAATAAAAACCCTCCTTATAAAATATAATAATCAGAAAAATAACTATTAATAATATTCTGACATTTTTACTACTTTATGTTAATAGTGAAAAATAACTATGTTTCCAAATAGTTTTCTTCTACACAATATAACTTGAAGGAATTACTTCTGCAAAGGCGATATTCAAATGTTCCCGATGAAGAAAAACCAGGCGGACACCCGTCTGGTTACTTCAATCTAGGCTGGAAGTTGATACACTCACCAAATATTTATTATTGCCTGCCCTCCGTCAATGGAATTGACTCGTATTGTTCCGGATTGATTTTATATACTGATCCATCAGTAACTCCATCAATAATTCCATATAACCCTCTTTCAACTGCTTTAATGAGCATGCCTTTTTTCTTTTGGCCAAAGGACTGTGTTTGGCCTCTAACTTCAAAGAGCACTGTCCCACTTCCATTTAAAGCAAAGGCTCCTAAAGCCGTTCCAGGAAGGTTTTGGTTTTGCGGATATAAGGATATATTTCCATATGGAGAATTACCTTGTTCTTTCATAGCATTATATACCGCTACATTCAATTGTCTGGAAAAATCATAATTATAGTTTTTTGAATATTTGGCATAATCTTGTCCTGAAGGCGAGCTTGGATCTGGAACAAATTGAGCGGAAATCGAGTATGTGACTAAATCATCCGTTCCATCAACTTCATAATAGGGAGCTTGGTGATGCAAGTCCACAAAAATCTCCACCTTTCCGTATTGCTTCAGTAGAGACTTGTAAACATCACGTGTTGTTTGTGATTCAGGTGTTATGAACCAGCCAGGGGTGGATGATTTTCCAGGGAAGTCTTTAGCTTGGGGAATATAATTCAAATCAGGATTAAAGTCACGATTGACATCGAAACCAGGTTTGGACTCATAATCGAATGATTCATTTTTGTATGTATAATAGTTCCAAGATGGATTCGCTCCTGCTAACTGTGGAAACTGTTCCACGACCTCTGCCCAGGTCATATCATTTCCCCGACGGTTCAATTCAGCAGCATCCGGATTCATTTTAGGCAAAGCGACCAGGGTAATTTCTTTACGAATTTTCTCTGCTTCAGGAGAGTTGGTCCCCAAAAACTTCAAGATATTCAAGATGGCATCCGTACCGGTTTTCTCATTTCCATGAATCTCACTTTGAATTAAAACGACTTTGTCGCCAGTTCCCACGGTTGCTTTATAGATTTCTCTATTTCTATTGGAATATCCAGCTACATCCACTTTTACTTTACCTTGGCTATCACTCTCAATTTGTTCTAGCTTTTTTCCTAGTTCAGCATGATCTGTGAAACCTGAAACCGAATAAGTTTGTTGAATGGGTGTTCCCGGGGCTGTTTCATTAGCTGCAAATGTTGGTGCCGCAATACTCGCCGATAAAATGGCAACTCCCAGAGTTGAAATAACTTTCCTGTTTTTCATATTACAATAATCACTCTCCCTCAAATTATTTTTCTATCTCATTATACAAAATGGGAAAGTAGAAATTTGTTGGAATTTGATGTCGTATTATGGCTATTTTATGATTTGGGCATCTGCTTTAAGTTCAGGCAAAAAAAAACGTGACATTTTTATCGAGGATTGTTGTTCGCGGTCTGTCGAATTGATGATTTGTACTATAACATCACATTACGTTATAATTAGAGGAAAAATACGAGAAAGGGGAAAATATGAAACTCAACACTAATAGTTCTACGCCATTATACATGCAATTAAAGCAATCTATCATCGAAGATATAAACAAAGGTATTTACTCTTCTGGCGAAAGATTGCCAACCGAAACAGATTTATGCGACATATATGGAGTAAGTCGCATTACTGTAAGAAAAGCGGTTTTGGATCTGGTGGAAGAGGGGCTGCTAATACGCCAACAGGGAAAGGGAACGTTTGTCCAATACCCTAAAGTAAAAAGAGAATTATTTGCTGTAAATGGGCATGCTGAATATATGTCAGAATTAGGGAAGATACCTCAAACTAAAATCCTTTCATTTGGAATACTGCCTGCACCGGCTAATATTTCCAAATCCTTGGAGATTACTCCTGAAAGTGATGTTCTTGAATTACAACGGATCTTATACTATGATAATCAACCTCTCACCTTAGAAATTTCACATTATTCCTTAAAGATCCTGCCAAATTTAAATCAACATGTCCATAACTCTGTTTCCATGTATGATATCATAAAGCATAAATATAATATAACTCCTGTTCATAACACGAAACTTTTAAATATGGTATTGGCAAATGCAGATGAAGCAAAATATTTAGAATGCGAAGTGGGAGATCCCCTTTTCAAAGTGGAGAAAGTGGCATATGACGGTAAGAAGCAGCCTATCCATTCATCCTTCCTATATTATCCTGCTAATCGCGTGACCTTTACGATTGATAGTTCAATATCGCAAGAAAAAGGTAACGAATCCCCCTCCTAATCCGGGATCTCGTTACCTTTATTCATCGATGCATCATTTTAAACCATCATATGATCTGGATTATATACTTTGCCATACCCAAAAGCACCATAATCCTGACAGGTTTGGGAGGCGACTAATGCTCCTTTCTGTAAAGCTTTATATACATCTTGTCCTTGAACGTACGATGAGAGAAAACCAGCAATAAAGGAATCTCCCGCCCCCAACGTATCTACAACTTTGGTTTGGATAATAGCTTGTTCATATATTTGATTTTCAGTCGATAAAAGTGCCCCCTTTTCCCCACGAGTAACACATATCACCTTTGTGCCAAACGAATGAACCTTTTGAATAAGTGCGTTGCACTCTGCCTCGTTTAAATTGCTTCCGGAAAAAAATGCATAATTCACAAACGGACAAACCTTTTGTAAATAGTGATCCTCTTGATTTGTCGAAAAATCAAAAGAAATTTCAATGAATTGGCTTAATATTGGAAGGTTATTCTCTATTCGGCTATATACACTTGTATGAAGAAGGTCGTGTTGCCGAATATAATCCAAATCCTTGTCATTCAGTACGATCCCCAATCTGGATTGAATTCCCCCTTTATTCGAACCAATAAAAATTCGGTCCCCGTCCTTATCCAACGCGACGACTGCCATACCATTCTCTCCTACTGCTTGTCTTACTCTACTAATCTCTATCTTTTCCTTTTGCAATGCCGCTAACACATGGTCTGCTGCCCCGTCATTTCCTACAATGCCAATATATGAAGATTGCTCATCATTTAAACGATTGCACAATACTGCCACGTTTAATGAATTGCCGCCAGGATATATCTTTCCTTGATCTTTATAAAAATCTACTACGTTATCGCCAATTCCAATTAATTTCATACCTGTTCCCCCTGTTATCATTTTACACTTCCACTAGCAATTCCACGGATAAAGTACTTCTGCATGAATAAAAATAAAATGACGATAGGTGCCGCTGAAATCGTTAATCCAGAAAGTAACACTCCCCAATCGGTTTGCAGTGCATCCCGAAATTGCATTAAACCGGCAGGTATCGTACGTAAACTATCATCATCTATAAAGATGATCGCGAACATGAATTCATTCCATGTATAGTAAGCTGTTAAAATTGTCGTTGTTAATAAAATAGGCTTACTCATAGGGATGAAAATTCTAAAAAGGATTCCAAGGTTTGTGCATCCATCCAACCGGGCAGCCTCTTCAAGTTCTTTCGGAATGGACAGGAAGTAGGCCCGAATCAACAAGATGGTTAGCGGAATTCTGTATGCTACATAAGGTAAGATTAATGCCCAATGGGTGTTATATATACCTAGCTTCTGAATTATATTATACAAAGGGATCAGGCTTACTTGGGGAGATAGCATCAACCCCCCTAAGCATATGACCAAAATGAAAGCCTTTCCACGAAAATCAAAGCGAGATAATCCGTAGGCACCTAATGCACTTACTAATACCGTTAGAATACATGTCAAACCAGTAACCATGACACTATTTAAAAAGTAGGAAGAAATCCCACTATTCCAGGCTGTTACATAATTTTCAAACAACCATGTATGAGGAAGGGACCAACTATGGTTAAAAATTTCCTCTGTGCTTTTAAAAGAACTGATGACCATCCATAATAAGGGATAGGCTACAACAAGAAAGTATGCGATTAAACCTGCATAGACTAGTGCTACTCTCATATTATAGTCTTTTCTTTTCCTTGCATATTTTAGATTTTTAACAACTAATTCCGGTACTCTGATCGTTGATTTAGGCATCTCCATTATTAGTCCCCCTTTCCTGTTTTAAATATTTTCATTTGAACAAGAGAAATAAGTAACGTAATAATTAGGATAACCGTTGCAATGGCTGAAGCATATCCCATCATATCTTTTGAAAAAGCCGTTTTATATAAATAGGTACTTAGGACTTCCGAAGAAGTTCCCGGACCCCCTCCGGTTAAGATATATGGCTCATTAAACACTGTAAAAGCACCTGTCAGTGTTAAGATTACGGCTACAAATGTCATTTCCTTCGTTTCTGGAACCGTAATGTGAAAAAACGTTTTTATTTTATTCGCTCCATCAATTTCAGCTGCCTCATATAGCTCAGGTGAAATTTTTTGAATGGATACGATATATAACATGGCTATATAACCAATCGATTGCCACTGTGAGACAGCAATGACTGCATAGATTGCCGTATCACCATCGCCCAACCATGGCAGTGCTAAATTATTCAATCCAATCGTTTTAAGAAACTGATTTAACAACCCCACTTCCGGGTTGTAAAAAAATGAAAACAGCAACGCTATGACTGTCATTGAAACGACGACTGGTAAGAAATAGACTGTACGAAAGATGGGTGAAAATTTACGGATCAATTTATCTTCTAAAACAGCTGCAACAATTAACCCTCCAAATACTTGGAAAACAATTGAAATGACTGCATAAAGAATATTATTTTTTAAAGCTTCATAAAATACGGGATCTTCAAACAAAGTAAAGTAGTTGTCCAACCCTACAAATGCTTTATTTGGTGAAAAAGTACTCCAATTATACAGACTGTCGCCAATATTCTGGAAAATGGGGATATAAACTAGCAGTAAAAAAACTAAGGCTGGAAGAAGATATAGATAAGGTACAAATTTATCGAGTTTTATCATTAAAAGATCACTCCCTTAATAAAACGGAAAAATGATTTCCCTTATTTTCCCGCTTCGATTCTAACAGTATCGGCAGCTTTTTGAACATCACGCATGATT
The DNA here is from genome assembly GCF_053608705.1 of Peribacillus sp. NPDC055009. Classification (NCBI taxonomy): domain Bacteria; kingdom Bacillati; phylum Bacillota; class Bacilli; order Caryophanales; family Bacillaceae; genus Peribacillus; species Peribacillus sp. NPDC055009. The sequence goes on from NZ_JBSGVZ010000007.1 coordinate 124,907, forward strand.
TGTTTAGGTGTTTTATCTCCATTTAACATCATTTGTGCTCCTGTTAAATAAGCATCTGCAATACGCGCATCAATACTCATGTCAAACCATGGAGCCATTTCATTGGCCTTCAATATGCTTTGAACCGCTTCAAGCTGTTCCGGGGAAGAATTATTTTCATTCACTGTACCTTCAACTGCACTATACTTGCCCACATCAGTGACTAGTTTCTCTCCCATCTGTTTAGTGGTTAAAAACTTTAAAAACTCCATCGCCTCTTTAGGATGCTTTGTCTTGGAAGAAATCATAAAGCCCTCAGGAGAACCCGTTAGATTTGTTTGATTGCCTTTTCCGTCTTCTACTTCAGGAAAGTTAAACATTCCAAGTTCAAACTTAGTGGGTCCAAATAGCTTGATTTCTGCCGATTCAGCATAAATCATGGGTGCCTTACCGTTTGAAAATTGCTGCCTAGCATATTCGTGATCTATTGAATTCGTATTCTCATTAAAATAAGGTAATAACTCTTGGAATTTTTCAAGCGCTTTTATGTAGTCGTCATCCTTGAATTTTCCGGTTTTTCGATTATAATCCATTGTCAGCACTTCCGGTCTAACAAGGCGTTGATTCAATGTGCCCAAATAATGTGAAATTGTCCAAGTGTCTTGACTGCCGAATTGAATGGCTGTGTAGTTATTCTTTTTTAACACTTTTAACACGTCGATTAATTCATTCCAGGTTTTAGGCGGGTTTATGTTCAATTTTTCGAAGACATCCTTGTTATAGAAAAACATTTTCCCATCCATTGTTACGGGGACACCATACACCTTATTATTAAATGTATACGGTTTGACTTGGGATGGAACGAGTTGAGAAGACCATTCCGGATCGTTTTCATAATAAGAAGTTAAATCCAAAGCTTTATTCCCTCGCACAAACTGACTGGCAAATTCATCACTCCATGAGAAATAAACATCAGGTGGATTATTTGTACCAGTCATTACTTTAATTTTGTCTTTATACGAATCATTTAGCACTGCTTCGGTTTTAATATTGATATCGGGGTTTTGTTTTTCAAATTCTTTTACAACTTCATTAAAGTAAGTTTTTTCAGGTTCCTTTGGCCACCTATGGAAAAATGTTAAGGTAGTTTTTCCAACATCTGATTCTGAAGATGTTTTTTCACCAGAACATCCCCCTAGCATTAAAGATAAACTTAAAAATGATGCGATTATAAGTTTTGTTTTTCTCATGAATACCCTCCTTATTATAAATGCTTTTATCATCAGGAAATTATACTATAATGTTATAAAACATTATAGTATAATTCGTAAAAAATATACAGAATATTAAGTTTTCTTCAATTATTAGTATTCTACTTTCCACATATAACGCCTCTTGCTTAAAGGATGATTACGCGCTTCCGCTAATTCTTCTGCATATTGACGCAATACACGATTTAAGATAAGCGGCGCAATATACCCTTTTACTTCTTCATCGATACCATCAAGATCATACTGTTTTGCATCTAGCACCGTTAGCTTTTTGCCATAACGCTGAGAAAAAGATAAAGCTCTTTCTTCTAATGGTCTTGTTTCATCCAATCCCAATAGAATGATGAACGGTACATTTTCGTCAATAATTTCGAATGGTCCATGGAAGTACTCGCCCGCATGAATGGCATGTGAGTGTATCCATTGCATTTCCATTAAGATACAAATACTGAAAGAATAGGCTGTCCCGTAGTTGGAACCGCTTGCCATTGTATAGATAACAGGTTCTTTTGCATGGGATTGGGCGAATACTCTTGCATTAGAAGCTTCTTGCTCCAGGGCTTTTTCATACACTGGCTGTAAATTCTCTAAACTTGATACTAGTTTTCCAAACTTCTCATTATTTTCCGCTAAATGAAGTACACCAAAAACTAGTTGATATAAAACACTCAGGTTTGTATCAAAGGCGTTTACACCGTTACCCCATTCATATTTAATGAAAAGGTCCGCATTTTGGGCTAATGGTGATCCTGGTTCGTTCGTTAATGCCACAGTAAACGCACCTTTACTTTTTGCAAACTTAGCCGCTTCTGCCGTTTCGGGAGTTGTTCCAGACATAGAGCATAAAATTACTAAAGATTCCTTCCCTAGTTGTTGTGGATTACGATGTATAAACTCATTTGAACTATATAGATCGGATGTTATATTTTCAGCTTCACGATCCAGTATATACTTAGCTGAATACATGATGGCAGAAGATCCCCCGCATGCTACAAAATAAATATTGTTAATTTTCCTACCCTTTAATTGATCCAATACTGTTTTTACATTACTTTTTACATTAATAACCGATTTACTCATTTTCCCACTCCTTTAATATTTGATATACAACATTATGTAATGTTATATATTGTTATATTAAATCATAAGCTTTATATAGTCAATGTATTTGTCAGAATATTTCATTTATTACTTTCTTGGCAAATTTATATTTACAGATGTAATAAACGTCCACTTGAACATCAATGTGATACACTTCTTACTTTTTTCTGATTTTCCCAACCATTAATAATAACAATGGCAGAATAAAACAAATCGTTAAGGATAATGGTGTCCAGGCTGTAGCCATAAAGTTTTGATAATGCACGATATCGGGATGCGAAAAGATGGTAAAAGTGAGAATTAGAAAAGCTAATGGGAATAGAAGAATTTTGTAATTTTTTAATCCTAGCAATTGAGCTATTCCTAAAGCGAGTCCATAAAAGCATATGGTCAACTTAAAATACTCTGTAAAAACCCAAATGAAGGCCACAATGACCTCGACCCTTTCAAAAAAATTACCGATGCTTATCCTCATCCCCAATTCATAAGAAGGATAGGTCAATCTTGCTGTATTATCAGCACCCAATACGAGGATACTGAAAATGATCACTAAGAAAAGAGCGCCGCCACCTAACAAAGCTCCTAAATAAAAGTTTTTCTTCACTTTAGTCTTTTCGTTTACATATGGAGTGATCATTAAAAAGAAAACAAGCTGAACATAAGGCAGTGCTAAAGAGTGATATGATCCCCCCATTATCGGTTTCATGCCTTCTTCAAATATAGGTTGCAAATTTTCGATATTGATATCCGGGATAAGAAATACGAATAATATGAAAAGCAGCAGTACAAGCCAAGGAAAAAAGATTAATGCAGTCCGGCAGATAACTTCCAATCCTAGCCGTGCACCAAATAAGCTTGTTAATATAAACAAGATCATTATCATTTCCATAGGTGTCTCAACCAGGACCTGAGTTGAAAAAAAATTCCCAATTTCACTAAGTAACGCTGAAGAAAGGTAATATAAATAAAATAAGAATAGGATTGCAGATATCTTCCCGATCCATTTCCCAAATATTTTTTCATTAACTTCTATATAAGTCATGGATGGGTAAAGTGATGCGAGCCGGGTAAATAAGAAAACGAAACATAAACCGATGAGAGTAGCTAAGATATAGGCAATCCAGCCATCCTGTTTTGCTAAAGAGACAAGTACGGAAGGTAAAGTAAGTATCGCTCCTCCTATGGTGAATATGATGACCATTATTAGAAATTCACCAGAGCTGATTTTTCCTTTTTCGAGCATATTCGATACCTCCCTAGGATAAAATACGATCCATGAAATGAGCGAGTGGACTATATATTTTCGTTATCCAGTCTATAGGAGTGGGAATGGTAACATCCTTGATAATTAAAATACTCAACGTCATGCCAACTAAAAGCAATAAAATGAAAATGACAATTTCCTTCCAGCATTTCTTTTTGATAAGGGGTGGTATTTCGAAAAATGAAATAATAGCTCCAGTACACACTGTTCCAATAATTGCCCACATTGATCTTTACTCCTCGATTTCTTTTTGAAAGGATTCTGATATGGTGCCTAAATTGCGAATCTTTGCTTTAACGGTTACATTCACGTCCAATTTTGCGAATTCCTGATCCCAATTTCCTTCTAAACGTTTCCATGCTTTAGGATCGGTTCTATGAATTTCGTCACCAAAACCGAAGATGTCACTTTGATACTTCTCTTGAAGCGTTTTTATCGATCCTTCTATTTTATCCTTAATGTCTTTTGCGTATCTTTTATTCAATTCTTCGATTTTTTCGGGTTTAGTTAAATCAATTGTGCATTCTACTTCACCTATACTCCCTTCTGACGTGACATTTATATCAATTTTCGGATTTCCTTTTTCCATTTTTCCCTTGATTTTCGTTTTTGTACTTGTCGTGTTGACCGTAATTTGGTCACCTTCACATGGAATATTTACCGCGGTGGACTTAACATGATCCGTAATGTAACTAACACCTTTACTGTCGTTCCTGTTTAACCAGCCGACAAGTTTATCCTTCTTGAATACTCCAAGATAATCCAAACGCAAGCCGGATTTCGGAGAGATATTTTGTGCATTCGTAACATTGCTTCCTGCTTCGGGATCACCATAAACGAAAATCCCCGTTAGCATGGCCTGTCTGCCCTTGCTGACGATACTGCTGACCAGCTCATCCAAAGTGACCGTCCTTGTCGGTGCCCACCTTCTCTCTGAATTTTCCAAGGCATCAAAAACTTTATTTGCCGGTATTTTTTCAAGGGCCGTTTGCACATTAAGCGTTTCATAAGCAGTTGCACCCTTCGCAACGGTCATATAGAAATCCGAACGCAACTCCTTTTGCCGGGAAAGGACATCCAGAGGCTTTGCAATTCCCGCCCTGGCCATTTCCTCACCAAAGACTATTTCACGAAGATGTGCGACATATAACCTCCTTGGTACATCAGTTGATAGGCTTCTAATTGCTTCAGCAATGGTTGCACCGCTTTTCCTGAAGGTTACAACTTCCGTGCGGCCGGACCGGGCATCACCTGCCAGCTCACTCGAATTTAGAACTTGGACGGTTACAAGATACCCATCTTCTTTTTTATCAATTCCCATGGCAGTAACGATGGCAAGTTCGTTCAACTCAATGCTGCTCCAACAGCCTGATAAACAAATTATAGGTAGCATTAAAAATACCTTTAGCATTTTTTTCATAGTGAACCCTCATAATCTCATCATTTTATCTAGGTGGTTTAGGAGAACTTACTTCTCCTCTGTCTGTATCATTTTTACTGATCAACCGAGGCCGCTTTAATAATGACCAATGCGGCATACGAATGATATTGTCTTTTTGATCTTGTAAAATGAATGGTGCATTTGGAGCCAAATATGGTAAACCAAAAGATCGTATGCTATTTAAATGCAGGACCATCACGATCAGCCCTAAAATGATTCCGTATAACCCAAATGTAGCGGCAAGGATCATAAACAAGAATCGAAGCATCCGAAAAGCCATGGCCATACTATTGGCTGGGAACACAAAGCTGCAGATGGCTGTTAAGGACACGATGATAACCATTGTTGCTGAAACGAACCCTGCTTCGACAGCAGCCTGTCCAATAACTAATGCACCCACGATGGAAATGGATGAACCAATTGCCCTAGGCATCCTCACACCTGCCTCACGCAAGATTTCAAATACTACCTCCATAAGCATCGCCTCTACAAAAGCTGGAAAAGGAACACCCTCTCGCTGTGAGGCTAGACTTATGAGTAAAGGAGTAGGAAGCATTTCTTGATGAAAGGTCGAGACAGCGATATAAAGTGACGGTGTAAGCAAAGCAAGGAAAAAGGATAAATACCGTAATACTCGAATTAATGTTGCAATGTCTGCCCGTTGATAATAGTCTTCACTGGACTGGAAAAAATGCACCATCAATGCTGGAACGATAAGGACAAACGGAGTTCCGTCAATTAGTATCGCAATCCTTCCTTCTAAAATGGCAGCGGCTACAGCATCAGGTCGTTCCGTATTATAAACGGTTGGAAAAGGAGTGTATACTTCATCCTGAATAAGCTCTTCAATGTAACCACTCTCAAGAATCGCATCTATATTGATTCTATTTAACCGGCTTTGCAATTCTGAAACCGTTTTATCATCGGCAACACCTTTTAAATACATAATCGCTACGTCTGTTTGCGTTTTTTCTCCAATCTGTTTTGTTTCAAGCCATAGGTTAGGATCTTTTATTCTCCGTCGTATTAAAGCAGTATTTGTTCGCAGCGTTTCAGTGAACCCATCCTTTGGTCCTCTGACTACTGTTTGGGAGGAAGGTTCCTGAACTCCGCGATCGGCCCAATCTCTTGATCCGAGTGCCATTCCTTTTGGGGAGCCGTCAATCAATAACATCGTGTCTCCCGATAAGACATGGTTAAAAAGCTTTTGAAAATCATTTATTTCCACTATCCCCCCGACAGGAAGAATATGTGATTTTATCATTTCAAAACAGTCAGTGTGATTAAGGAGCGCAACGTCCAACTCCGAATTCCGAATTTCAACCATCAAAGTGTCGAGGATGAAATCTTGGATGGAAGCTGAATCCGTTAATCCATCTGTATAAACGACGCCTAATTTAATTTGCCCATTTTTACCTGCTTGAAAATCCCTTATAACTATGTCTGAACTATTTCCTACCGTTTTCTTAATATGGTCTAAGTTAAATTGAAGGTCAGAAGAGATAAGTTTTGTTTCATGTTTCTTTGAGTCTTTACTTCGGTTTTGGGCTTGAACCGGATTTTGGTTGTGATTATTAGTTTTGCTGGAGTTTGGATATTCGCTTTGCTTTGGGTCTGCTTCTTGTTTTTTACTTTTCACTGATTGTTTATCTTCAATTAATTTCCTCAATGGGATAGGAACTCGAGATTTCAATGCTAACCCCCTCATAACCAAAAGCCTGTTAAAATTATGTTTTCACCTTGGCTGCAATTATATCCATCTAAGTAAAATAAATTGCAATTAATTTTCAAGCGCAAAATTCAATTAAAGGTTGCTGAAGATGCCTCGGATATTAACCTTTTTGGACCTGTTTTTTCCAAAAAAATTGAATTACATTAACCACTTCCGTCTTCACTGCAAACTCGGAAGCAACTTCTCTTTTGGAGTCAGTTCAGTAGATATAACATTAAAAATGGATTTTCTTTGACAACCCGATGTAGGTTTCCGATGAAAATGCTTTAAGGTAATTTTGTATATTAATTGTCTTTTATTGATCTAAAACTTTCTTGCTGAAGCACAACTAATGAAATTTATTGGAAGTTATGTTTATAAGTATCCTATGAGTAAATGCATAGATTGCCAATATTCGCATAATCTATTATCATTTTCGAGGCAACGATTTTAACTTATGCTTGTTGGACTAAAGTAGTATGAAGTTGGCTGGTTTAGGGGCACGAAAAAATATAAATGAAGAAAAACCCTGCAGAGATATCTCCACAGAGTTTCTATAAGAAGCTTTTAACTAATTTTTTGGTGCAGGCACCTTGCCTTTGAAAAGGCTAATGGCGACGAACTATATATGGTAACAAGGCTCCGAATTCAAGATTCCAATGTAATATATTCAGCTCCCTGGTCTTTTGCCCAATTATGTATATAACTTAGCAGATTATATCCAAGGCCACTAGGACGATGATTTACATCAGTAACCAAATCTTGTACATAAACATAGCGCTCATTATGTGAATCTTCACGCCAGCTAATACCTGCTAACGCTACGATGCTCGTATCATGATATAAAGCAAATAACTTTTTACCCTCCATACGCATATCATTTAATAATTCTAGATATTCCTTAAAAGTCAAATCAGTACGCAATTGACTTAATATAGGATAAGCCTGTAAGAATTGATGTTCTACAGTTAACTCTACTATATTTTCTACTGGTATTTTCATTCTAAAGTTCCCCTACCTTTTTTTACTTTAATGGATTCGCCTTCCGGATTAAATTTCTGACATATAACCAAGGGCAAACTAAACATCAAATAAATGTTTCAATAATTGTGTGTCTAACAGTTTCCCATTCTTCTCCTTTCTCCATATTTATTAGAAATACACACATAGATATACACATAATAATATGCAAGAATCGCGCCAACTCAAATCTATTACAAATCAAAATATTGTTGCATTTTCCCTTAATTGACGTAACGAAGCAGGTTAATCGGAAAATCTCACCAAATGATATTTGATGAAAAATTAGGAAGTTAAATCCAATATTCAGTTCCTAAAAAATTATGATGTGGGGGAATTTAAATACTTTCGCTTGGACCAATAAGAGAAGCTGCATAATGAAAGTGGGACAAGTAAAATTATTCTGCTATGTTTTTTCCAGTAATTTACCCATCACGCGTTTTTAAATTATTTTCCTATGTGTTTGACAATTGTATATTTTGTCTCGGATTAACGGCCATATAACTTTAGATAAGGAGGTTTACACATATTTCAAATACAGATTGTTTATTTTTGATTTTGATTCCGGAATAAGAAATAAGAATAATATAAAAAGCAGCAAAATCGAGCCTGAATAATGAAATGGCAATGGATTGTCGAAGTAAAGCCATGACGATTCAAGTTATTCCGTGTGAATAACTTGAACATGAATAGCCAAAACTAAGGGGTATTAAGTAGGAAGGAACAAACATTAAGGTGAAAAATAATGCCTGGTAGTTTCAAAATTTCATCACATCAATTGATGATTTTTATCCTTTTGTATTCGGTAGGAACGGTTATTTTACATACTCCTTCTCCTTTAGCTGGTTTTGCAAAGCAGGATGCGTGGCTTGCTGCATTATTTGGGACAGGAATCGCATTAATTTTTGTATGGTTCTACATCAGGGTTGGTAATTTATATCCTGATCTCCCTTTAGATCAAATAAATGAAAAGGTTTTTGGTAATTTAGTCGGAAAGATGATCAATTTCACATTTTTTATCTGGTCTTTTTCAACTGCTGCCGAGACTATTTATTATGTGGGGAATTTCATTGAAACTTTTTGGATGCCAGATACCCCACTTGCAGCATTGAATTTATTGTTAGCTGCAGTTGTGATCTTGACAGTTCGCCTTGGTATTGAAACTTTTACACGCACGTTGGAAATATTCTTCATACCCGTATTAATATTACTGACTATTTTTTTGGTATCCATCATTCCTCAAGCCAATATCCAAAACATTCAGCCAGTATTTGAAAATGGAGCCAAACCTGTCATACGGGGGACACTTTTTTTCATCAGCGTGTTCACGCTGTCTCCTGTTATGTTTTTAATGATTTTCCCTTCAAAAGTCAATGATAGTAAAAAAGGGGGTAAAGCCTTTTATATTGGCACATTGATCGGTGGAATCATTTTAATTCTAGTTATCATGCTGGATATTTTGGTTCTTGGAACCGATAACACGGCAAGAAATATCGCTCCAAGTTATACGATGGCAAAAAAAATAAATGTAGGGAATTTCCTAATGCGGATCGAAGCTATAATTGCCACAATTTGGATCTTTACAACCTATACCAGGACGGTTATGTATTTTTATGTTTCGGTTGTTGTATTTTCAAACATATTCAATATAAAAGATTATCGTCCATTTACTACGGCTTTAGGGATGATAATGGTTTTTTATTCATTGATTGTTTTTCCGACGGTCCCTTCATCCGGGGAATTCAATAAAAATATATGGTTATTCCATGCAGCGACTTTTGGTCTGGTCATGCCTTTATTATTATTTATCACGGCTAAATTTAAAAATATCATTAAAAAGCACCATGGCACCAACAATGATAATATCCATAACGGTTAAAAAGAACATTACAAAAATATTCCAGAAGTCCTAATTTACCGGGTAATGAATATTTATGAATGAGGTGAGTATATTGAAACATAAAATAATCATCATTTTTAGTGTTGTTTTTATAGCGTTCATGACTGGTTTACTCATCTTTTACCTCATAAAAGATGATTCTTCCCGATGGATGGTAGCTCTTGGAGGAATATTGGTAAGTGCCCTGCCCATTATATTATTGTTTGTAAAAAATAATCCTTTTAACATTCCAATCATAATCGGTTACTATGTTTTTATTTTCTGTACGACATTTTTAGGGTCCATCGCAAATTTTTATGTGGATTTTAAATGGTGGGACTCTGGCCTTCACTTCTACAAAGGCATTTTCGTGGCCTTTGTTGGAATTGCTCTTTATAAACAATTCATTCCTCAAAAAGCGAGAAAAGATGTTTCAAGGTGGGTCACCTTTCTTTTTGCTCTCTCACTTTCAACCATCGCCACTGTCCTTTGGGAGATATATGAGTTCGTAGGAGATCTCACTTTTACTCATACCATGCAACGAGGCGGTAATAAAGACACCATGTACGATATAATTTTCGGTCTTACTGGCGGCCTGCTTATCTCCATTTATTCTATTTTACAAAAATCAAAATTATAATTTATTGAGGTAATCATATGAATCGTAAGCTAGTTATTTCTATAAGTTCAGTGTATGTACTTTTCATGGCAGCTTTATCTATTTTTTACTATACAGACGATGAAAATTTTAAATCACTGGTTTCGATAGGCGGTGTGGTATGTGGAGCAATTCCCCTTTTATTGGCCCTATTTACCAAGCTTCAATTCAATCTGCCAATTATCATTTCCTATTTAATCTTCTTATTCGGTTCACAATATTTAGGATCTATTTTAGGCTGGTATGGACTGGGATGGTGGGATACACTCTTACATTTACTAAGCGGTTCCCTTCTAGCTTTTACGGGAATTGCTTTATATGAACGATTGATATACAGAAATGCAGGCAAAGATATATCCCCTTGGTTTGTCTTTTTGTTTACCCTCTCCTTCTCAGCACTTGGTGGTGTCATTTGGGAGATTTACGAATTTAGTTCTGATCAATTATTCGGAATGACACTGCAAGGTGGGGGAAATAAAGATACAATGATAGATTTAATCGCAGATACTGTTGGGGGGCTTATCATTGCAGTGTGGGCCGGAGTGCGGACAAAGATTAAGTTAAAGAAAACATAAAAAAACGTTCCAGTTGATTTCATAAACGCGCTCCCTTTCCGCCGACTGTCTGCCAAGGGGTTGGGGATAACGATATCCCTTTTGTAGACAAACTGAAACGACCATCTTATCGATGGTCGTTTTTATGTTCATTTAAATATGATGGAAATTATTTTTTCCGTCGTCATCGCACTATCCACCACATATGTTCCAGGTCGTAAACCGTTGGCCTTGCCTTTCTTTTCAACCGCGTCAGAAAACTCATTGGCATTTTTAATGACCTTTGCCCTTTGTAGGTTTTTACCCACATCGATGCTTGTCGAGCCTTTAGACACAGTAAGAACTGTACGGTATATGATTTTTTCTGTTGGTTCTTTTACCGCTTCTTTTTCCGCTTCCGCTTCCGCTTTATCTTTAATCGACTGTGCTTCAGCAATCTGATCTTCCCATTCTTTTTCTGAATGTATGACATACCCTTCTGAAGCCAGAGACTCTTTCATTTCATCTTCTGATAGTTTCTCTGATGTGCCGGTCGCTTCTCCTGGACCAAAGAAGTACACTGCACCGCATAAACCTGCTGCAACAACAAGGCCTCCGGCAAAGCTGCGCATTGATTTAGATGTCATTGGCCACATTTCTCCTTTCATTCTTCGTTTTTATGTAAGGAGTAAGCATGCTTTCAATTTCATCTTCCGGCTGTTTTGTCTTTAGTGCGATGCTTTCAAATGAGTAGCCACGCTTATGTAGGTCGAGTACTTCACGCAACAAGTTCCGCTTTTCGGAAGTCATTGCTAGAACGCCTGCCTCTTGCACCGTAATTTCAGCATCTATCTCGATGTTCCTGATTTTTTCCTGTAATACATTCATTTCATCTCCAAAAGTGATAGCAAGCTGTTCCAATTGACTGTCCACTTTTGCAGAATCCTTTTTAATAAACGATAAAATGAACAGTAATACTGCTGCAGCAAACAAAATGATCAGAGCCCATTCCATCATTTTATGTCCCTCCTTAATCTTTGAATCTAATATCTCGCTTTCTAATTATATATGGATTTGTGCCAAAACTCGATTTAAAAGTACTAAATACCACAATAGTCACGTATTTATGACAAAAAAAGGCGCGGCAAGGCCATCCATAACTAATAATAAGCAAAAAACGAAAAATATAACTTCCATTTGAGGACCATTTTACCATAATCCATTCATCATTAATACCATTGTTAGTATATTAAGGCAACATACTGCAATACCGCTGTCTAACTGGGTTATCAAAGTATACATGGCATTCTTATTCACATCACTGCTGTACTTTTCCCTTTATAAGAGTCCAAGGGTTATATTAAATGACAAACACGTTACCAAACGATAAGATATATATTATTAGGTTCCTTTTCCTGTTTCATTGAATAAGTACGATTTCTCAGTGCCATTTTTGAACAATATTAAGGAGGATACAATGAATATTAAAATAAATAATATACCGAGTTTCATGCAAGCCGAAATCGAACAACTTCAATCAAAATTATCCCCCTTGTTGAAGAAAAATATGAAATACGGTTTTTTTTCGACGGTGATGATAGGCTTTTCCGTCATTAATCTTTTTTTCCTTTTATTTAAGAACGAATCTTTACCCATCTCGAAAATTGCACTTGGAATCTATGCATTGGTGGGAGCTGTAGGATTTGCCTTATTAAAAGAAAACAAACACAACCAAAAAGAAATAGTGAAAATTAGTCAACAATATATGTTGGATAGAATCAAAAAAAGCAGCTATTTAACAGATGCCAGAAAAAGTAACTACTTTAAAAGAGTAAATGAGCATCCGCTTACTGCCATGAATGTTTTTTTTGAGTTTCTTGCTGAAGAACAACAATGGAAGAACAAATCCTCAAACCCGGAATAATATCGGTAGAAATAAGCAAAAAACTCAGCACGAAAGAAACAACTCAACAAGTGTGATCCGATAAACTGCCGAATCACACTTGTTGGTTGCTTAGGCTATTAAATTCAAAAATTCTCTGTATCACGTTTCTTCTTTAAGTGCATTCCATTTGCAGCTTAGTTGTTAGTTCTGGAGCTTTTTATCAATAAGTTCATGAAAATAGACTGCAGCATGTTCAGTTGGAGAAAAGATACCATTTGTAAATGCCTCGGAACTTAATCCTTTTTGCAGTTTTTCCACCAGTTCAAAGTCTTCCTGCCTTACTTGATCAACAAATTTAAAATATTCTTCTTTTTCTATGGTTATTTTTTCTTCGAGGGAGTAATCACGATAAATTCCTAACGAGGAAACGGCATCAACAGGAATTACTTGGATGGTATTCACATTCCCGTCTCCAGGATAAACGTTAATCATCATATTTGGCCAAACCCAATAAAAACGCGCTTGATCACCTTCGCCATTCTTACTTGCTGTCATATATTGATAGGTGAATTTGTCGTGTGTCGTTGTGCAAAAGTTTGATATATCAAAGGATTTTGCAAAGCCAGGATGAGCAATGGAACAATGATCACATTCAAGGTAATTGTCAACAACGGCTTTCCAATTAGCTTTTACTACACGCTTAGTTTCCCTAACTAGTTTCAGTGAATCAAAGAAGGGATACTCTTTCATTTCCTCTAAAAATTCCTGATATGCTTCTGCCATAGAAGGTGCATTTTTATCTAGATTGACAAAAATCATAGCATTCTGAACTTCTAAGCGAATGGATTTCATACAACTGTGTATTCCCAGTTCATTCGTTTTAAAATTAGGAGTTTTATGCACACTTCCATCTAATTTGAACGTCCATCCATGGTAACCGCATTGTAAAATTTTCTTATTTCCTTTATCGGAGTTTTCTACTTTCATTCCGCGATGAGGGCAAATATTATAGAAAGCACGCAGTTCACCATCAGTACCGCGAGAAACGATAATAGGCTCTCCGGCGATGTCTATTGTCATGAAATCGCCTACTTTTTCAACTTGGCTTGCATGACCAGCTAATATCCAACTCTTTCTAAAGATTTTTTTTCTTTCTTCATTGAATGCCTCTGGTTCGACATACCGTGAATAAGGGAGTGTAGGGCTGAACTGTACATTTTCTTTAATAGACATATTGAAAATCCCTCCTGATTATCATCTAATTAAAAAGTTTAAAAAATTCATGGTACCATTTTAGTTATACCCGATCCATATAGACTGTCTTGACCTCTGTATAGAATTCAACGGCACTCTTCCCTTGTTCACGGCTGCCTGCACTTGAATTTTTACATCCGCCAAATGGCATTTGCGGTTCGGTTCCTGCTGTTTCCGAATTGACATGAACAAGACCCACCTCCACATCTTCAATAAATCGTTGAGCCAACGTTAAATTGTTTGTACAAATTGCTGCGCTCAATCCATACTCTGTATCATTGGCCATCTTAACTGCTTCCTCATAATTTACGGCCTTAAAAAGGGCGATGACTGGTCCGAAGATTTCTTCACGTGCAATGCGGGCTTGTTGTGGAACATTTTCAAAGATAGCCGGCCGGACATAAAAACCGTTCGCCAATTCCTCTTCTGCCGGAATCTCCCCTCCACACAACAGCGTAGCTTCTGATTTCCCAACATCGATCATTTCAAGCACGCCATCACGTTGTGATCTAGAAACCGCGGGACCGATATATGTTTCTTCTTTGAGCGGGTCGCCCACTTTTAATTCTTTCGTACGCGCGACAAGCCGCTCCCGGAATACTTCATAAATTCCTTCTTCCACAATCACCCGGCTAGTGGCTGTGCATTTTTGCCCTGTGGATTTAAAAGCTCCGCCTATAGCTATTTCCACTGCTTTTTCAAGATCAGCATCGGCGAGGACGACAAGCGGGTTTTTCCCTCCCATTTCCGCTTGCACTTTCTTTCCATGCTCAATGGCTTGTTTTTGAATTTGCTGACCTACTTGATTCGAGCCGGTAAAAGATATGGCCTTCACATCCGGATGTTCCACTAAAGCAGCACCAATGACGGAGCCCCTTCCGAATACACAATTGATGACACCAGGTGGAAGACCCGCCTCATCGAAGGCTTTCATCACATGGTAGACCGACTTAGGTGTAAAATCAGCCGGCTTTATCACGACTGTATTCCCGTAAATCAGGGCCGGCGCCAATTTCCATACAGGGATGGCGATAGGAAAGTTCCATGGGGTAATCAACCCCACCGGACCTAGCGGGGTGCGAATAGTGTATAAAAATGTATTGGCATTTGCTGAAGGAATTACTTCCCCGATTGGCTGTCGGGCTTCAGCAGCATAATATTCAAGTATGCTGGCAGCACGATTGGCTTCCCCCATCCCTTCCAAGAATGTTTTTCCTTCTTCCTTTATCAAATCTTGACCTACTTCCTGAATATTCTTTTTCAAAATATCAGCTGCTTTCTGCAAGTATGAAGCCCGTTGCTGAAACGACAGCTTTTTCCAGTCAGGAAATGAATTTTTTGCGGCTGCCACTGCATCATGTAAATCAGCCGCAGCACTTGATGGAAATTCCCCTAAATTTTTTCCATTATGAGGACTAAGATTTTCCTTATACTCACCTGTAGTGGGTTCTTTCCATTTTCCATTAATATAATTTAAGTAACGCATACGATTTCCTCCGTATTCTATTTTTCTACTTTTAAATAATAGGATTACTTATAACTGGTAACTTCTAAATGGATACTTCAACGACTCCTGCATACCCTAACGTTTTCTTTTGTCGGGCACATTAAGAATATTCTCCTATTGTACAAAATCATTGGGCTGATCATTTGTTAAGGCTGGCACCTCCACTTTCCTTCTCGCATATCTAAAATAGTAAAAGATATAGCAAGCAATGACGAAACCTAATCCCCAATACAACGAGGTTCGCTGTGTCGGATCATAAGCGGTGAACACGAAAATACCTAGACACATAATGATGCAGAGAATCGGGGAAAAGGGGAAAAAAGGTACTCTGAACTTCAGATTTTCAACCATTCCGCCTGCTCTGATATACTGCTTACGGAATTTGTATTGTGCGAACGCAATCGCCATCCAAGTAAGCACCCCTCCAACCCCGCTTATGGAAAGTAGTACAACGAATAACGTTTCTTCCGCTACTACACTAGTAAGTAAGGACAGCAAGGCAAAGACCATGGTGACAAGTAAGGCGTTAAAAGGTACACCGCGCCGATTGAGCTTTCCAAATGCAGAATGCGCCATACCGTTTTGAGAAAGGGAGAAAAGGATCCTTGTACAAGCAAACAGACCCGTGTTTCCTACAGAGAGGACCGCCGTCAAAATTACGAAATTCATAATGTCAGCTGCATAAGGAATGCCTACCATTTCAAACACGGTAACAAATGGACTTTCCAGTACCCCAACTTCTTTCCAAGGAACGACGGCCGATAGAACAAAGATTGCCAGTACATAGAAAAGCAGCACACGTATTACGATATTTCTAATCGCTCTAGGAATGCTTTTTTGCGGGTTTTCCGTCTCTCCTGCTGCAACACCCATGATTTCCGATCCCTGGAAAGCATACACAACTGTCATCATCGATATAAACACACCCGTGAATCCTGTAGGGAATAGTCCATCTCCTATAAAATTGGAAAAGAACGGGGCAGGCTGTGCATCCTCCATATGAATCAATCCAAACATCGCTGCTGCACCGATAATTATGAATAGAATGACGGCAAGTACTTTAATCCCGGAGAACCAATACTCTGTCTCAGCGAAACTTCTAGTTGTTAATGCATTTATAGTGAATAAAAGTACCGTAAATATCACACACCATATCCATACTGGTGTATTGGGAAACCATCTAGTCATGAGCAAACCGGCCGCTACAAATTCCAGGCCTACGTAAAGAGCCCAGCTCAGCCAGTAAATCCAGCCAATGACAAATCCAGTGGCGGGACCGATAAATTTCGTTGCATGAACCTGAAAGGATCCGGATACCGGCATCACTACCGATAATTCACCGAGACAAATCATCGCCAAGTACATTAATAAACCACCGACCAAATAGGCAACAATCGCTCCTAAGGGTCCAGCTTCACCGATGGCATATCCTGAGCCCAGGAAAAGACCTGTTCCAATTACCCCACCTAAGGAGAGCATGAATAAATGTCTGCTCTTCATTGAACGCTGTAATTCTTTTGGCTGATTTTCATGTTCTGTTTGCATGATTTCCCCCCCCGTTTCTGATCGATAATCAGCTTAAACACTTTTATGATTAACACAAGTTAACGAGAGTTCACGATAACGCTTCGGAAGGCACTGCATATTCTGGAAAGTCGCTGATTGTCGGTTTAAATATTTCATAGGCTACTTCTCTTTGATATTTTTTTTGTTTTTTAGCTTGTGTAAATAAATGATACGTATTTTTCCTGCATAGTTTTTCTATATCATCAACGACAGCTTGTGGATTTGGTTTAACCAGTCCGAAAATAACCACATCATAAAATCTTATCGCCCCAAGGTTGGCAACGAAATCATTGACAACATCTATTCCTCTCTGTTTTATGATTTCGTCTCCCTCTGAAGAAAGGGGAATGTTTGCCGCCTCAACGATCAAGCTCGCTTTTACGCTTTTGGCATTGGATATGTGGATGACATCCTCCAATGCGGACGGAATTAAAATGTCGCAATCTATGTCGAGCCATTCCGTGTTTGACCTTACATCATAATGCGGTTCAAAAAAGGCTTTATCCATTTCCCCGTACATATTCTTATGCTCAATAAGCTTTTGGACATCCAATCCTTCTTCACACGTAACCAAAAGGGCTGCATCGGAAATTCCCACAACATTGTATCCTAACTGGGACATTTTCAATGCGCAGCTTGCCCCTACACAGCCGAATCCTTGAATGACAACTCTCGCTCCACCTTTTCCGCTTTTAAATTTCCATGCCTCATCTGCGGAAAAAGCCACACCATAGCCTGTTACGACATCGTTTAAAAACAACCCGTCGATTTTTGTCGTCAATAATTCATCGAAGTCTTTTATCCCTTGCAGAACATCCGGATTCTGCTTCATTGATTTCGTTAATGGGATATCAATGCCAAATTCATTAAATATTTTGAGCACATCTTCATACTTGGTACCTAAATCACTTCCTAACGATACCCCTATATCTATATAAGGCATCATCGCAATCAGAAATCTTCTTAACACTGCATATGCGTCTGGCGCTTTATAATCATAGGCAATGCCCGCTTTACAACCGCCAGTCGTCTCAGACTCACAGGCTACATACTTATAAGCCATAGCCTCGGCCAACCTCTCGACCTCTTCTCTTGTAACCGTTGGGTGCATTCTAGTACCGCCGCCTGTGTAACCTTTGACAAAGTTATGGACGACCAGCCAGCCTTTAGCATCTGTTTCCGTATCATTCCATTCCACAACTAAATATGGTTTTAACAACTATGAAACCTCCCTAAATATCTTCTTTTTATTGGTTCCTGCTAACTTCCAATGTTAATTGTTCGACATTAGCTTTTCGTGGACTTCCTTCTTGTCTTGGCCTACAGATTGAATCTTTGGATTGACTGCAACTTCGATTACAGCAGGCAGCCCTGAAGCAATCGCCCTTTGCAACGCTGGCACAAAATCACTATTTTTTTCAACCTTTTCACCATGTGCTCCAAATAAACGTGCCAATTCAGCAAAATCAGGATTAGACAAGTCAGTTCCAACGACCCGATTTGGAAAATGCCTTTCTTGATGTACACGAATTGTTCCGTAAATATTGTTGTTCACAACAATTGATATAGTCGGAATTTTATACCGTACAGCGGTTTCAATCTCTTGGAGAGTCATCATAAAGCCGCCGTCTCCTGAAATAGAAACAACATGTTTGTGAGGCTGCGCCAGCTTTGCCCCAATAGCAGCAGGCAGTCCATATCCCATCGCACCCGAAGTTGGCCCCACGTATGTGTTTTCTTGTTCAAAACGATAATATCTGGATAGCCATCCAAAAAAGTTTCCTGCATCATTTGTAATGATGGTATCCTTCGGCAGACCGACGGCAAGATCATGCATCAATCCGTCCATATCCACGAAATCTTCTGTATAGTCGGCCTTCAGTTCAGAAAATTCCATATATTTATCGTGCAATTCCTTCAAATGATCCTCGCTTGAAATAAAAGATTCTGATTCTGGCGTTAGTAGTGCTTGTTCCAAGAAGCTCTTGGCGTCTGCTTCAATGGCAAGGGAAGGAGCATACACTTTACTAAAAATTTCCGGACAAATATCCACATGGATCAGTTTAGTATTTTTAGAAAGCAAGGTGTAATCTTGGGTTCCTACTTGAGAGAATCGTGTCCCTAATGCCAAAACTACATCTGCGTCACGGATTGCATCAAGTAAATATTGAGGTGTCCCAAACCCAAGCCATCCTGCATAGCTAGGGTGTGAGTTAGGAAACGCGTCAAATCGACGGAAAGCTGTAACTACAGGAAGTTTCATTGTCTCTACAAATTGTACAAGCAGCCTGTTGGCCTTAGCGTGAATCACACCTCCGCCTGCAATCAATACGGGGCGCTCCGCGTTTCGTATCGTATCCATCGCCCGCTTCACATCTTCCATATGTGGTTGAGGAGGACGCGGGCGATAAGATGGATTAATGTTCAACTCTGCCTCATCTTCTAACATGTCATGCGGTAAAGCCACTAATACAGGGCCCGGCCGACCCGATCGCGCAATATGGAAAGCCCGCTGCAATAATTCCGGGATTCTTTCCACACGATCGATCTCTACCGTCCATTTACATAAATGACTGAAAAAACCCGTCAAATTCACTTCCTGAAATGCTTCCTTCTCTTTAAAAGGGCGTTCGACTTGGCCAATAAGCGCAACCAAAGGGGTTGAATCTTGAGCAGCAGTATGAATGCCGATAGCTAAGTTTGTAGCCCCCACTCCACGCGTTGCCATACAAACTCCTACCTCCCCTGAAGCCTTGGCATAACCTTCCGCCATAAAAGAGGCACCGCCTTCATGCCTGGCGGAAATAAGTTCTATTTCAGGATGTTGATATAGTGCATCCATTACACTAAGATAACTTTCACCTGGTACACAAAAAGCTTTTTTCACCCCTTCTATAGCCATTACTTCTACGACTGCTCTTCCTCCACTGACTTTCATAATCAAGCCTCCCGCTTTCAAGTACGTGTTTTTGTTCTCGTAATTTATGATTATATTAATATTGAACTCATTCCCACTATCATTTAATAAGTTTTTCCATACCGGAAACTTGTTTTTTCTCTTCCATCCGAATTGGAGTTTTTCCAGTAACGGCACTCACTCCCAAAGTTACTGCAATGTTGATGAATAATACAGCTAACCCCACATCAAGATCTTGTATTCCTTGCGGTAGAGATGGAAATAAAGTAGCAAGCGTCGTACCTGAAGTAGTCGAGTATATGACAATTAGGATTCCAACGATCATTCCGGCAAAAGCTCCTTGAACGGTAACCGGATTCTTTTTCCACAGACTGAAAAATAGTGCTGGAAACAACTGTGCCATGAAGCTATATGCCATAAGATATAACTTAAAAATCGACTCCCCGCCATTGAACGTAAAATATAGAGTCACTATAGAAATGACAGGTACTAACATCCTGCTCAGTCTTTGAAGCTGCTCATCTGTTGTATTCGGCTTCCACACCTTAAATACATTTTTTGAAAGGATCGTGGCCGTAGCCGTCAACACGAGTGAACTGGGTATAAGGACGGCCATCTCCCCTGATGCTCCAATAACTCCGACAAACCAGGGATCAAATGACATCTTCGGCATTTTTAATAAAGCTAAGTCTGCTTCCGCTCCCTGTAAATTCGGAACTTGGAGAATCGCAGAAAAACCAATAAATAACGAAAAAATGATGATTACTTGATAAATTGGCATAATCATCCTTATCAACAAATGCTAAACTCGAATCTTCCAAACCCTATTTATCAGAAAAAACAGATAATTATCACTGTATTATTACATTGACACCCCTTTAGTTAAGGGCTCATTTACAGCCCAGTTCGGTTTTACGCCAGTAAGAACTTGTTCCACCTGCATTGCTGCATGTACAGCCATGCGTACGGAACCTTCCTTCGTCAATGCCGCATTATGAGGACTGACAATCACATTATCCAATTTAAAAAGGGGATTCCATTTATCAGGAGGTTCAACTTCAAATACGTCTATTCCAGCTCCGGCAATCTCGCCTGCTTGCAAAGCGTTTACTAAATCAATTTCCTTCACCACTCCGCCCCTGGAAGCGTTTACAAAAAAGGAGGAAGGTTTCATCCAGGAAAACTCACGGCTTCCTATTATTCCTTTTGTTGTTTTCGTTAACGGCAGATGTAGACTAATAACATCAGAGTTTCTGAATACCCGTTCTAAATCTGTTGCTATCTCCAGCTCAGAATTCGGACTGGCTGTAACATAAGGGTCGTAGCCAATTACTTTCATATCGAAGCCTTCGGAAGCCTTTTTTGCCAGTATTCTACCGATTCTCCCTAGTCCGATAATCCCCAAAGTCTTGCCTTCCAAGTCCATGCCAAAAAGTTGATTACGGATAGCAAAATTCCCGCTGCGCAGCTCTTTATCAGCCAAGCTTAAGTTTTTGGACAATGATAAAATTAATGCCATTACATGTTCAGCTACAGAATTCGCATTCGCCTCTGGGGTATTTGTTACATATATGCCACGCTCTGTAGCGGCTTCGATATCGATATTGTCCAAGCCCACTCCATACTTAGCTATTACTTTGAGGTTTTCAGCTGCTGTAATAACTTCTCTATTTATTACAGCCGTTGATCTCGTTAGTACTGCATCACAACCCTTGATTTCTTCCATAAGAATTTCTTGCGACAAATCAGACCCTACTTTAATCTTAAAGCCTTTTTCTACTAAATAACTTTTCCCCTCTTTCTCAATATCTTGAGGAATATACACTAAATGACTCACATTCCCACCAACCTTCCATGTTAACCTTGAAGGAAAAACCTTTCCTACTACATTGTTTATATACAATTATTGTGCCAACATAAAAAACATCCGTTTATTCAAGAAAGAAGCCAATTAGTCCTCAAATTAAGAGATAAATAAAGTAAACAATTTGTTTCATAATGAATTAATTTGTTTCAATCCGTTTCAATTTGTTTCAATATTCAAGACTTTCATCTTTCTCCATAATGTCGTGCGACTCATGCCTAACTCAAAGGCGGCTTTTCCTTTATTAAAATTAACCTTCGTTAACGTTTGAACAATTCTTTCACGCTCGGATAAATGTATTCCGGGTGACATATCGCTCTCTCCGTCTTGTTGCGACAGCGGTATTTTCTTTTTAACTCTATTCGGAAAATACATTTCGATATCGTACACATCAATTAATTTGTTCTTATAAAGAGCACATAATCGCTCACAAAAATTTTGCAATTGGCGAATATTCCCCTCCCAATTCCCTTCACTTAGCTTTTTCATGGCACTATCCGTGATCTTGATTTGTTTTTGTTCCGAATGACCTTTCCGAATAAAGGCATTCACCAATAACGGAATATCTTCTCTGCGTTCCCGAAGCGGAGGCAATACAAGGTCCAGCACACTCAAGCGATAATACAGATCCTCCCGAAAGTCATTACTTTTTACCATTTGCATGAGGTCTTTGTTCGTTGCCGACACAATTCTCACATCAACCGGAATTACTTTATCATCACCGATGCGCATGATCTCCCGCTCCTGCAGGACACGTAGCAGCCGGCTTTGCATTTTTGGGGAGATTTCTCCGATTTCATCTAAAAAAATCGTACCTCTATGGGCCAGTTCAAAAAATCCTTGCTTTCCGCCTTTCATGGCTCCCGTGAAAGCTCCTTCTGCATATCCGAAAAGCTCACTTTCCAATAGATTTTCGGGAAGGGCTGCGCAATTAATGGCTACAAACGGGTTATTTTTACGGTTGCTATGATTATGTATGCTTTGGGCGAATATTTCCTTGCCCGTTCCAGTTTCTCCAATTATAAGAATGTTTGAATCTACTTCACTATAACGTTGAGCCGTTTCAATCGTCCTCTTGATTTCCGAACTCCGATACAATATATCATCAAATGTGTACTTCGCCACATGTCCGCGTGAATGAAGCTTTCTAAAGAACTTCCCTTCCATCTCCTGAATGCGGGTAACATCTTGAAAGGCGACCATATCCCCCACTTTTTTACCTTTTAAAAATATCCCGACTTTTTTTACCGATAATTGAATGGATTGGTAAGCAACCGTATCTTTTTCGTATTCATCATCGCTTAAAAGCATATTACGAAATTTCCCGGGCTTTATTATATCGTATATGGAATTTCCAATTAAGCTCCCCTTAGCAATGGACAAAATCTCCTGAGCCGCCGTATTTAATACGGATATTTGTCCCTTTAAATCTATAGCAATAACCCCTTCATAGGCATAATTAAGAATCGTTTGGTAACGCTTGGTCTTCTCCTGTTCCCTTCTGCTGACAAGAGCTACTCGTTTCGCCTCAATCAACGCCTGCCGAAATGATTCCTTTCCAGTATCAACCAGAATGGCTCCCAACCCTATTTCTTCGGCATATTTACATGTACTTAAACCACTTAACACAACCTCACAGCCATCTCTGGCTGCTAAATCCACTAAACTGACTGAGGACTCGATATCATTTAATATATAGGACTGAATTGGCAAATCAACGATATCTGAAAGGTTTTCAACACCATAAATCATATTTAACGCACCTATGACAGCCACTTTTTTACTGCCAAAACGAGCCTTGCAATCATACAGGGAACGAATGAGATCGATACCCTGCACTGGTATATCAACGATTGGAATGAATTCATTGCTTTCTTTTAAAAGTTTCGTGATTAACCCCCTTGAGATGATTACATCAGCATCAAGCTTCAGCTTTCCAATCTTATCGGCATCCTCAACTACCTCCTCTAATACAAACTTCACCGATCCGTTATCATTGTTTTCCGATGCTTCCAACTTGTTGAATTCCTCAAATCTTTCAAAGGCGTCCGTAATATACCCTTTTCGAGGAACAACGAGTTTTATTTTTATCAAAACACCCACCTCCAACCTAAAATCATTTTGCTTTATTGGATAAAGCTCAAAGCCCTGGTCATACAAGGTCTTGATAGTTCGAGTTAACTAAGAATGCCGTAAAGTTTTTCAAAGCCAGAATATGAAAAGTTAATGCCTTAAGTACGCATGAGATTAATTCCCCATTTTATCAAGATATTCCATCTTTCACTTTTAAAAATAAAAAACCCTGTTATCGTGGGTTTTTTCATCACAAGGATTTCGATTGGTATTAAATATCACAATAAGAATGGTCATTCAATTCTTCTCAATAAAACTTGCTTTTCATCACTGGAAAACGCTTTTTAACATTATAATCAGTATAATGATTCTCAAGGGGAAAATCATCATGAATAAAATAGCTATAATTTCTTAAAGTGGCATCGGCTTCTGCTTTTTCACCATAATCCCCCTCCCTTTCTCGCTAATAGGACTATATTCCTTTATTCTTCATACCAATGTGGAATTCCTTTTGATTTTATCGTAAGTGACAATAAAATTAGCCTACAAAAAGATTAACCCCGTTCAAGAATCCTGAACGGGGTTTTTCAATAAATAAGGGCTGTTTAATTTTGAGTTTTTATGGAGTTAAGTTCTCAAACATCATAAGTCTGTTCATTCAAGGTGGTTTTACTTGCGAACTTAAAAAGGATCGGCTATGACAAGGATTTTCCCTGCTTTAATATCCTCCATATATTGATCGACTTCGGTTTCCTCCAGTCCAAGATTCAATAATGGCTTCCTCAATCCGCCTGCTCCCGATGCTGCCCCGGCTGCGGCTCCGCCAAATGTGGTGAAAATCGGACCCGCTGCCAATATCGGACCAATTCCTGGTACGGCTAATGCACTCATTCCAATAAGCAGGCCTGTCAACCCGACAGCTCCGCCGGCTGCTGCCCCAGCTACTAATCCATCAGTTTTTGCCGGGCTGACTTCCTCGGCTTCAGTTGGTAATTTATCGATGTTTTTTGCCACTACTGATATTTGATCGGATGTATATCCTTGTTCCTTTAAATTTTTGACTGCTGAAGTCGCTTCATTTTCATTATCATATATTGCTATAAACCTCTTGTCCATGGTATCTGCTCCTTTAAAAGTAATGTATTGTACAATACCCTTAATTGAGGTTTAATAACCTTCCATGAAAGAAATGAATTTCATTCCCGGATTTGCCCCTGGCCGTATATGAAGTACTTGCTTGATGTTAAGGCCGGTAACCCCATTGGTCCACGTGCATGCAGCTTTTGTGTGGAAATGCCGATTTCTGCGCCATAACCGAATTCAAAGCCGTCGGTAAAACGGGTGGAAGCATTGTGATAAACTGCTGCGGCATCTACTTTATTCAAAAATGCGTAAGCATTTTGTTCATCCCTCGTTAGGATTGCTTCAGAATGCTTGGAACCGTATCGGTTTATGTGATCAATGGCATCGGATACACCTTTTACAGTTTTCACGCTGAGTTTTAAAGCCAGGTACTCAGTTGACCAATCTTCCTCCGTAGCCGTTTTCGCTCTCGGAAAGGAGCTGCAAACCGCTTCATCTCCATATAATTCAATACCCTTTTCGTCCAGGAGTTCCAGAATACGCACTCCATTTTCTTTATACCATTCTTCATGGATTAGAAGCCCCTCAATAGCATTGCATACGGATGGGCGCTGAGTTTTACCGTTTAAGACAATTTTCTCGACCATCGTGATATCTGCGGTCTGATCGATGAAGATATGGCAATTGCCTGCACCTGTTTCAAGGACAGGAACAGTGGACTCCTTAATGACCGTTTCAATTAAATTCTTTCCGCCGCGGGGAATCAAAACATCTAAATACTCATTAAGATGAAAAAGTTCCTTAGCGGTTTCACGACTTGTATCCTCGATCAACTGAACAGCTTCTACAGGGATTTCCGTATTCTCCAATGCTTTATGAATGGAAGAGACTAGTGCCATATTGGAGTATTTGGCTGACGAGCTGCCTCTTAAGATGACAGCATTCCCCGTTTTCAAGGATAATGTAGCTGCATCGATGGTCACGTTAGGCCTTGCTTCATAAATCATTCCGATTACCCCGATCGGCACCCGTTGCTTTTTAATCAATAAACCATTCTCTTTTTCGATCGTCTCCAATCGTTCCCCAATCGGATCATTTAAATCGATTAAAAGCATAATGGCCGCTGCCATGTCATCAATACGGTTAACATTCAACATAATTCGATCTAATATAGACTCGCTGAGACCTTTTTTCCTGCCATCTTCCAGATCCTTTTGGTTTTCCTTTATCAAAAAATCTTTATCGATAATAAGTTGTTTAGCAATTTTTCCAAGTGCCTCATTCTTCTTTTCCGTACTCAAACCGATTAGCTGATAACTGGCTTTTTGGGCTGCCTTTCCTTTCGCCGTCACTTCACTCATTTCTAAATTCCCCCTTTTTTGTTGAAATTGATTTTTTATGCTTTCACCCATTTATCGCGATGGATAACTTCTATGGAAGTGATTATAAGCTCGGATGTCCTCTTTCCCATCGCCTGTTTTAATTCTTCGTCGGAATAAAGGACCTCACCCCGCCCTAATAACCCATTTGCACCAAAGACTTCGACAACATCACCCTTATTGAAGACTCCTTTAATTTCATAAATTCCAGCTGGCAGCAGACTGCTGCCATTTGAAACTAAGGCCCTTTCGGCACCTTCATCAACGAAAATTTTCCCTGATACTTTTGAATGAAGTGATATCCATTGTTTGTTTTTCGTTACCGTCGTCAAGAGATCATTCCCAATATACGTGCCATCACCATTGCCTTCAAGGATTGTTAGAAGTTTATCACTCCCCAAACCAGAACCGATGAATACTTTCACCCCTAGAGACAATGCAGTTTGCGCTGCAATCAGCTTCGATTTCATCCCACCGGTTCCGACATTGGAACCTGCACCTTCTGCCATTTGCAATAAATCATCCGTTATTTCGGATAGCTTATCAAATCGTTTAGCCCCTGGATTTGTCTGTGGATTGGAATCATAAAGCCCATTAATGTCCGTTAATATGATCAAGTTGGACGCGTGGACCAGGCCGCTTACTAAGGCGGATAGCATATCATTATCACCAAAAGTCAACTCCTCGACCGATACTGTATCATTTTCATTTATGATCGGAAGGATGCCGCGTTCAAGCAATTCCATCAATGTGGCATATGCATTTTTATATCTATCTTTTTTCGAGAAATCTTTCCTTGTTAATAAAATCTGCGCCGGAACGATTCCAAAATGCCCCAATTGTTCCATATACGATTGAATCAATAGGCTTTGACCTACAGCTGCAGCAGCTTGTTTTCCTTTGAGAGTGACAGGTCTCGTCGGGTAGCCAAGCTTGCGAAAACCTGTCGCTACAGCACCTGATGAAACAAGGACAACTTCATGTCCGGCTTTCCTTAAAGCTGCCACTGCCTGGATATGATCGGAAAATTTATTCTGGTCGATTTCACCTTGTGTGTTGGTCAAAGAACTACTTCCTATCTTTACAACGATGCGTTTCTTTTCCATCGATTACTTCCTCCAATAAATATCTAAGACATGAAAAAAAGCCCTTTTCATCCTCGAAATAAGGACGAAAAGGGCTGCTCTCCGTGGTACCACCTTCATTGAATGCAAATTCATGCATTCCACTTTGCCTGATAACGCCAGGATTTGCGCCTATGTTTTGCATAGGACTCAAGAAGCAGGTTCTGCGCATTCCTGTCGCGGGCCTTCCAGCAATTGACGCCGCTCTCTGTCACAGTGATTCTCGCATACTAATCTTCTCTCAACGTTCATTGTTTTAATATAGTATGCAAAATTATCTTCTTGATGTCAATAACATTCCTTCGATGAATGAACCTTATAGCGCCATGGCTGGGCCGAAGAATTCATAGTGGATTTTATCCGTATCTACCCCAAGCTCTTTCAGGTAAGTGATGATGGCCTTCATGAAAGGCACAGGGCCGCACACATAATAATCAGCCTCAGGTTTAACAATACTGCTCAATAATTCCTTATCAACATACCCTTGCTTTGCAAAATTCGGCAGGTTCTTATCATCCTCACTCGGATTTTTAAAGACAAAGGATAAATGATAACTGGCAAGCTTGTGCGTTAGTTCTGTCAGTTCCGTTCTGAACGGCTGTAAAGTGCCTTTATCGGATGCGTGAATGAATTGGACATCACGCTCAGGTGTTTGTTCAGCTACTGCATGAACCATACTCATGAAAGGCGTTATGCCAACGCCTCCGCTCAAGAATACTGCCGGAGTTCGTTTTCCCAAATCAATGGTGAAATCACCTGCAGGAGCCGTTACGTCTATACTGTCACCCATCTGAATGGATTCATGCAAGTAGTTAGAGACCCTTCCATCAGGAGAGGTTCCAGGCTTTTCTTTTTTAACGGAAATCCGGAAGTAATCTTTTCCCGGAACATCAGACAAACTATACTGACGGTTGAATAAATAGCGTTCACCCGGTATCTCGATACGAACGGTAATATATTGTCCAGGAAGAAATGCTGGAACCTTGTCACCATTTGATGGCTTTAAATAAAAGGAAGTGATTACGTCACTTTCCCGTACTTTTTCCACCACAGTGAATCGTTTGAAATCAGACCATCCGCCGACCTGATTGGAAGCTTGATCGTACATTTCCTTTTCAATGCTAATGAAAACATCGGCAATGACTCCATAGGCCTCTCCCCAAGCTTGGAGGATCTCTTCTGTAGCCGAATCTTGTAACACTTCCTTGATTGCTCCTAATAGATATTCTCCAACAATAGGATAATGTTCAGCTTTAACAGCAAGACTTCTGTGTTTTTGTGCTATTTGCTTCACGGCAGGTAAGATTGTTTCAAGTTGATCTATATGTTTAGCCGCTGCCAAAACCGTGTTGGCAAGTGCAGTTTGCTGACGCCCCTTTTTTTGATTGGCATGATTAAAGACATTTAACAATTCAGGATGTGCTTCGAAAAGATTTTTATAGAATACAGTTGTGATAGTTGCACCATGGACTTCTAATACGGGTACGGTTGATTTGATAACATCGATAGTTTTCTGGGATAGCATAGGTAAACCCCTCTTCATAAACAAGTATTTTAAATACATGTTTATATTAGAACTTAAATGCATTAAAAGCAATATTTTTTATACATCTTTTTAAATAATAAGTTTTCATGTTTATAAAATGTTCACATTTATGATATAGTCTAATGGGGATAGAATGTGAGGCGATAAACATGAGGTTGACGAGTTATTCCGATTACTCACTAAGAGTGTTGATTTACCTGGCTTCCCACGACCAAAGCAAATTGTCAAATATTAAAGAGATATCTGAAGTTTATCAACTGTCTAAAAATCACTTGATGAAGATTGTTCATAATCTAGGTAAATTAGGCTATATTGAGACCATACGTGGAAGAAATGGCGGTTTCCGGCTTGCAAAATCACCCGCCGAAATAAATGTAGGGGAACTGGTACGGAGAACTGAAGAAGATTTTTATTTAGTGGAATGTTTTAAAGATCACGATAACTGTGTAATTTCTCCCGTTTGTTCATTGAAATTTGTCCTTAATAATGCCTTGGATGCTTTTTTAAAGGTCCTTGATCAATATACGATTGCAGACTTCAGCGAAAATAAAGTGATGCTCAAAACTTATTTCGATTCAGTTAAGCAGCATGACGAAAAGCCCGATTTTTTATAATCGGGCTCTTTTTCATTAACCGATGATTCGTTCAATCTGCCATTCCTTTTCCATTCGCAAATCCATGATCCCTGAACCCGTATTCAATAGGACTTTAAGGGGATCGTATGGATTGATCATGATGATCGTCCCGTTTCGTCCATTGGTAAGCGTGACTTCTTTTCCGACTAAAGTGGACATTAATCGGTTTACAAACTCCAGCAGTATCTCTGGATTGAATTTACCGAACTTATCGCTGTTCATTTGCTCAATCACCTTATAAAACGGCATGGCCTGATGATATACACGATTTGAAGACATCGCATGGAATACATCGGCTATTGCGACGATTTTCGAATGATGATGGATATCATTCCCCATCAGACCATGTGGATAGCCTTTCCCATCTTCCCGTTCATGGTGCTGAAGGGCTGTTAATGCAATCGATGGTGGGATTCCTGGGATAGATTTTAGTAATTCATAACCATAAATGGCATGGCGTTTCATTTCTTCATACTCTGCCGCAGTCAGTTTACCCGGCTTTTCCAATATACTATCCGGAATCCTTGTTTTACCCACGTCATGCAGTGTGGCTGCCAGTGTCAGTGCTGAAAGGTTTTCTTTCGATAATCCAAGCTTCATCCCTAGATAAGTGGCAATGATTCCGACACCGATATTATGCTTATACGTGTACTCGTTATTTGCTTGCAGCTCTTCGAAAAGGTAATAAACATCAGGATTCTTTGCAGCTTGTGCAATGACAGGTGCTACCTCCGCTTTAATCACTTCAACATTTTCAAGCTGTATTTTCCCTTCATTACGTATATCTTGAAAGATGTTTTTGATTTGAATAGAAGCTTTATTGATTCTTTCATGAATCTTTACTTTAGGTTGTACATGATCTTCAGTTAGAGTAGATTCACCTTTTTTCAATTCTTCCATTTTGAAATCAATTTCAGGTATGGTAAGAGGCGGATTCGCTTTATTAATCAGCTTCCCTCTTCTATTTTTCATCGCTCTCACACTTTTCTCTATTTTTTACCTATAATACCATATCTGACATTGTGTCTTAATGAAAACAATTTTTTGGCACTTAAGTTCGGTCACTAAGTTCATTGCCTAGGCGTTTTAATTTTTCACCAACCGTACATTCTGAAATACAAAACTGATGGGCATACGTACGCCCCTTCTCTTTTCGAAAATGCTTTCGTAAAAAACAATCCTGGCAAAATGAAGCAAGAACATCTTCCACTTCTTCATATATTTTTTTCCTGTTCATTGTTGTTATGGCTCCTTTGATTCAACAATCTCTATTTTGCTGAAAATGGCTTTTCCCTGCAGTGCAAGTGTTGCCAGGCGATCAGCTTCCTGGTTTTCCTTCCGAGAAATTGGTTTGCAGACCGGAATGATCTTTAATTTATCCAGTTTCGCTTCAATGCGGTCCAGCCATTTATTTAAGTTTTCTTCCATACAGGGCCATTCACCGGAAAGTTGATTTAAGACAACTAGAGAATCCCCTTTAAAGACACAGCTTTGATGATGCACCCCAAGTTCTTCCATCTGACTGACCGCTTCATGAAAGGCCGCATATTCCGCTTCATTATTGGATTCGAATTGGTCCAATTTAACGTTGGTGCGTAACCGCCAGAACTTCTTACCTTGTCGAAAGTAAATAGCTACACCGAGTCCTGCCACCCTTTCATCTTTTTGAAAACCGCCATCAAAAAAAACCGTCACATCCTGCGGCTCTTCCTCAACTTCCGTCAGGAGTTTCTTTAGCTCTTTCTTCGTCCATGTTGTATCGAATTCATCCTTGAATTCCACTTCTTTCAGCCTTCCTGCCTTTTCAAGATCCTCCGTAATGACCAGTGCAGTCCCGGCATCAAGCCAATCTGAAACGAAAACGGCAGATGGTTTTTTTGAAGCATGATATGTCCATTGCATAATTACCTTCAAAGATTTCCAGCTCCTTATCCATTCACCATTCATGCAGAACAGCTTACAATTTTCATACCTTTTTTTCGTCATACCCTTTATAATATATTGTAAGCATTTGAATCACTCTTTTTAATTATAGTTCCCATATCAGCCTGAAATTCTCATGTTTCAATCTTATTTTATATGAAACATTTTTTATAAAGGCATATTGACAGTTAAACTCGAGGAGGAGCATATATTGATCGAAGTGTATATTGATGGTGCCAGTGCGGGCAATCCCGGGCCGAGCGGCGCAGGTGTTTTCATAAATAATAACGGTGTGGTCGAGAGGCATTCATTTCCGCTTGGAAATATGGAAAACCATGAAGCGGAATACCATGCTTTAATCAAAGCATTGGAAATTTGTGTAGCCAATAAGTATCAAGTCGTTTCTTTCCGTACTGACTCCCAAGCCATCAACCAGGCCATTGAAAAAAGATTTGCAAAAAATAAGTATGCGATATTGCTGGAACGGGCGCTAAAGCTTTCCGACGAGCTTGAATTATTTTTCATGAAATGGATTCCAAACCTTGAAAACAAGTCCGCGGATGAATTGGCGAGACGGGCCATTCGCATGAATAAGGCTGAGGAAATTCATGAACAAGACAGCTGATTTTTCGTTATTATTCGTTGTATTCATCTGGGGCGTGACTTTTGTTATGGTTCAAAACGCCCTGTCATTTCTTGACCCATTCACGTTTAATGCCGTCCGTTTCTTCATGGCCTTCGTTTTCTTGCTCATTCCATATATATCGACTTTACACAAAAAAGGGAAAACTTGGAATAAGGGCCTCATTATAGCCGGGTTTCATATTGGGGTTTGGCTTTTTCTGGGATATGGGCTTCAAACGATCGGATTGAATTATACGACTCCTGCAAAGACAGGCTTCATAACAGGATTAAGTGTCGTCATGGTACCGGTTTTTTCCTTGCTGCTTTTAAAACATCGGCTTTCCCGCAATACATTGATCGGTGTCGCAGCGGCAACCATTGGGCTTTATCTAATGACTTTCGCTGACCGCTCCAATTTGAATATCGGTGATTTACTGGTATTTTTATGCGCAATCAGTTTTGCCATGCAGATCATTACTACAGCTAGATATGCCAAGACCCTACCCGCTTTACCGTTGACGCTGATTCAGGTTTCGACCGTATCTTTATTATCATTTGTTTCAGCCTTCATTTTCAACGAGAATCATTCCGTCATCTTCAGCTCAGAGGTCATGTTACAGAAGGATGTATGGACTGCTTTATTGGTTACTGCAGCCCTTGCCACGGCGTTCGCCTTTTTCGCACAAACCTTCTTCCAAGCTTATACGACACCTACAAGAGTGGCGCTGATCTTTTCTATGGAACCGGTTTTTGCTGCGTTATCCTCATACATATTGATAGGGGAAAAATTGACTACCGCCTCCATAATCGGCTGCGCATTCATTTTCTTGGGAATGATTTTCGCTGAACTGCCTGTTAAGAAAAAGAAATCGGTGACACAGGAGTTTTCTTGAAAAGCCCAATTAAATAAATCGGACTTCCAGTTACGAAGTCCGATTTATTTAAGCAGCCCCTGTTCTTTTGCAAACGATACCGCTGCACTACGCGTTTCAATGCCATTTTGTTTTAAGTTTTCCAAAAAGGAAATATAAAAACTGCCATCAAAATTCTTTTGTACCTTCAATGTCAATTCTATTGCTGCATTGACTAAAATATCACTTGCATCCGTGTAGCGCTTACCAAAATAAATAAAACCAATAGCGTCATTACCAAAAGTGAATCCCTTACCCTCTAAAAAACTAACATACTCTTCAGTTGACTTCGCCAATTCTGCATCCACTCCATACTTCATACCTTATTTTCATCTTACCGTATATCAAAGATTTTGACTATCCATTTTTCGACAAAAAAATCACCATACAAAATAACGGAGCCCCCATTGGGAAGCTCCGCTTGTTTGATTAAATCATTCGCAGTAAAGCCCTGAATTCATGATCATTAGCCAGATTTTTTACCTTCTCGCGATCATACTGATAGACCGCATCGTCCAAAGAACATGAAATTGGTACATCACATTTTATTTCTGCTAGCTTTCTGGATAAATGAAGCATATCGACGGCGGATTCAATTTTAGCCCGTTGCCCATTCGTCAATGAAGCAACATTTTCAAGAATCCCTTCGATATTTTGATACTGGATCAATAATTTCAACGCTGTCTTTTCCCCTATTCCTTTAACTCCGGGATAGTTA
This sequence comes from Peribacillus sp. NPDC055009, assembly GCF_053608705.1. Taxonomy (NCBI): domain Bacteria; kingdom Bacillati; phylum Bacillota; class Bacilli; order Caryophanales; family Bacillaceae; genus Peribacillus; species Peribacillus sp. NPDC055009. The sequence continues at coordinate 158,773 of NZ_JBSGVZ010000007.1, forward strand.
TCAGCTGTATCACCCATTAAAGCTTTTAAATCGATCATTTGTCTTGGTGTAATCCCTTTCCATTCAAAAAAGCTATCGGGATTATGCACCTCATAGTTACCATACCCTTTTTTTAACAAAAGTACGGAAATGTTTTCATCTATTAACTGCAGCATATCTTGATCGCCAGTCAATATACCCACCCGGCTATTTTGGGCAGATGCTTTGGCAATTGTCCCGATACAGTCATCCGCCTCATATCCAGAGAGCCCTATGTTAGGGATATCAAATGCTTCAACCGCTTTTTTCGCCAGGTCGAATTGAGGAATCATTTCGACTGGAGCTTCTGATCGATTAGCCTTGTATCCATCAAATAATTCATTTCTGAAGGTCTTGCTGCCCATATCCCAACAAACCGCTACATGACTGGGTGAAAAGTGATTCACCGCCGTCAGCATATGCTTCAAAAAACCTTGAACGGCATTGGTTGGTATGCCTTTCGAGTTAATCATGAATTGACCAGTAACAGCCGTTGCATAAAAAGCTCTAAATAAAAGCGCCATCCCATCGACAAGCATAAAGGAAGGGTGCTGCTCGTTTTCTTTCATTAACACATTATCACCTCTATCATGATGTACTTCCATTTTAACATAACCGTCCCCTTTTTTAAGGATCGTTTAATTGGAAAAAATATTATTCAATTGGATTATCATCATAGGAGATCCAGTCACTGAAACTGCCAATATAAATCTTCACATCTTTAAAACCCGCTTCTTTCAGGGCGATATAATTTGGTGATGCGGTTACACCTGAACCGCAGTAAACAATGATTTCATTATCATTACCGATGCCTGTGAAATTCGACTGAAGATCTTCCTTCTTTTTAAAATAGCCATTTTCCAGAACGTTCGTCCACACCTTATTTACGGCACCAGGTATATGGCCGGCTTTTTTATCAATCGGCTCCTCAATTCCCTCGTAGCGTTTAGATTCCCTTGAATCGATTAAAATGACATCGTCTGGCCTATTCATTGTGTAATTCTTTACTGTTTGGAAAGAAGCAAAAACGGACTCATTTAAATCAATATGATATTCAGCTGGCACATAATTCGTTTGATTCGAGTCAATGGGATAGCCCGCATCCCTCCAGGCGCGATATCCCCCGTTAAGAACAAAAACTTTCCTATGTCCAAGGTAGCTCAGCAGCCACGCAAACCTGGAAGCAAAAGAACCTTCTCCGCCATCATAAGCAATGAGTACCGTATCATTGGTGACTCCATGTGATTCCAGTTTACCTTTAATGGTTTCCAGGTCAGGAAGAGGATGTCTTCCTCCATGTTCTTTAACCTGACCCGATAAGTCCTTTTCTAGATCGAAATAAACAGCGCCTAAAATATGGTCTTTTTTGTATGCCTTATACCCTGCATCAGGAGTGCCTAGCTGAAAGCGGCAGTCACAAATTCTGATATCATTGGAATTCAACAACGGCAACAGCTCTTCTTTTTCGATTATTAAACTCATCTGTATAACCCCCTACTTCAAAATGGCCCAAATTAATTCATTAAGCTCCGTTTCCATGCTCTTCCCTTGATGTAGCCCGGTTATCTCATTCTTTAAGGAAAGTGATTTCCCTTCCAATAGCAAAAGATTCTTTTCACTTTCATTGTTGCTTATACATTCTTCCATTTGTTTTGCCTTGAATATCCGGGTCATCCGGGTTTTCAGGTCTTGATCAATTGAAACCAAATCAAGTAATTCCCATACCGATAAAGGTGGCAGTGAACCCCGTTGGATGATATATTCCAAGATTAAATATGAACGGCATACTTGTACCCATATTTTTAGTTCTTTTCTTTTGGATTCCCTTGTTTTTGTCAATTGTTGAAGATTGTCGCTCATCATCCGATAATAATGGTGCCCCAGTGCCTTTTTGGAATAGCAATCCGCTATCAAACCATTCATCTTCCTATAATAATCCGGATGCATAATCAACTTGATTTGCGACTGAAATAATTCAAATAAAGCAGGATTACTCTTTAAGGTAAGACGTGATGATTTAAATAGATCCCAGCCTTCCATGTCAAATTGGCCTTCTTTCATTTGAATGACTTCAACTGGCTGACTTAAGCTGAGGTATGATCGCTTATCATTATGAACATATATATATCGAACATCATAATCAGATTGGCCGGATGCTAAACCAAAAGAATGGCTGCCAGTAACAGCAGCCATCAAAATGGTCATATCCTCTTTCTTTTCCAGGTATCTCAATCTTGAAATAAGGTTTTCTTTCATGAATGAACCTCGTTTCTATTTCGAATGCATTTTTGCCAATTCAGCTACAGCATTTTCATAATACGGTAAATCGACCGTTTCCTCCAATGCTGCACGTAAGCCTGCAAAGATATCCGATATTTCCGTTTTAAACTCTTTTTGAATCGCGAGTAACTCTTGATCGAGGACTTCAGTATACATTTCGAAAATCCGCTCACCCTGTTCTTTAACATATATAAGGGCAGGTTCATCCAAACGCTTCTGAAGCCCTTCGCTCATTTTCGCTTTCTCATTTTTTTCAAAGAAAGATTTTGGATTTTTAAATAATGCTAATTCCTTTTTGAATTCTCCCGTATCCAATTGGGCAAAAGCTCCTGTAAATTCAATGGACTCCCTCTCATTAGGCTCATATGGCTGCAATGAAAGGGTTCTTCTTACTTTTTGCATTTGCTGAAGCAAACTGCTTTGTTTCTCATTCAGTAATTTATTTACGAACATTTCCGTCCTTAATGCCGTTGCCCGCATTTCCTGGGCAAGGTCAAAGCCTAACGCATCCAATAAGTTCTTCATCGATTGCTTGAGGACAATTTTCAGATCGCCTCCATCATCTTTTAAAACAGCCGGATTGAACGATTCTTTAAAGAAATCATTAAACCGGAAGAAGACTCGTTGTTTACTATAGAAGGTCAATTCGTCGACTTCTTTTTTCAAACGCTGCCTTTCTGCATCCCCTTTAATGACTGAGAGGAGTTCCGAAATGGACTGTGCCTCTTGAGAAAGGGTCTCCAGGGCATTTCGTTTCGCTTTCTCATCCTGCCTTGAAGCTGTAATTACATCTCGTAGCAGTTCTTCCGTTCTTTTTACAGCCGCTTGAGCCGATTCAATTGCAAGTCCAGTTAAATCGTTTTCTATGAAAGAATCGAATTGGCCTTGGAATTCGGAAATTCCGCTATTAGGAAGGAAAGAATGCTTAAATGAACCAGGCGTTTGTTTTTCCATCAAAGCTCCCTTACTCGTAAGCGGGAACAGTTTTGGAAAACGGATTCCGAATCCATTCAATTGATCTGTGACATAATCCATCACTTCGTCCAATTCGTCAGTGGTTTGAGCCAGATCGACGGCATTGACAATGAAAAACATCTTATCCATAGCGAATGAATCTTTCACACGTCCAAGTTGTATCAAGAACTCCCTGTCCGCCCGTGAGAATGGGTGATTATAATAGGTCACAAAAAGAATGGCATCCGAATTCTTAATATATTCGAAAGCTGCTCCTGTATGTCGTGCATTTATCGAATCCGCCCCAGGCGTGTCAACAAGGACCATCCCCTGCTTTGTCATTTCACAGTCATAACGCAATTCAATCAGATCAACAAGACATGACTTGGACTCTTCTGCAGCAAAACGTTTAAATCCTTCAAGATCTACCGTAACCACATTTCCTAGATCATTTTGGTACTCAGGCAGCCCTTGATGAAAAGCCCTTAGAAAGGATAAATGAGTCTTCCCCTTATCGACTTCCCCCGCCTTCGCAATGATTTGCCCTGCTAGTTGGAGGGCTTCATCTAGAGTCTTTGCCGATTTATCAAAAGCTGCCAAGGCCAGGCTTACATCTTCCAACAGCATCGCTTCGGTCTTTAATTTGACGGTTGCCGTTCCATGTGGATGCTCAGCGTCCGAAGACATGATTTTGTTGATTGCGGCAGTTGTCGGATTTGGTGAAACAGGAAGAACACTTTCTCCCATCAACGCATTGGCAAATGAAGATTTGCCCGCACTGAATGCACCGAAGAGGGCAACCGTGAACGTCTGCTGTTCCAAGCGATTTGCCTTCTCTTTCAATTCCTTATAAAGTGATTGAAATCCTCTCAAAGGTTGTATAAGCTTGGCTGCCTGTTGTAAACTCGCTGCAGTCTCCATCAGCTTTTCTTTTCCGCGTAAATCAGCAGCATCAGATGAAGAAACTGTCACGGAAGGTACAGCTTCCTTGTTTTCTTTATCATAATCACTTTCAGGTTGTTCGTTGACGGACCTTGAATTACTTCCTTTTTCGGTTTTCATGATTTTGACCGTAATATTTTTTTCCTCTTCCTTCCATTGAGTTAACAGCATATCGATATCACGCTCATCTGCTAATGATTCAGTTTGATGGGCAATGGCCTCTAAACGCTCCGTTTGGTAAACGATTTCCGCGTTCATCGCAGCAGTAACTTTAAGGGCTTCCGCAAATTCAGAATATCCTTCAAGCTCCTTATCGATGGATATAGACTGCTGTTCCACTATTCCTTCCATAACGGTAACCATTTCATTCAAAAATCCTTCAGATACATCACGTGCTTTCTTTTTGATGGCTGATGCTAAATCATTCGTATAGTTTAAAACGTATTCACCCGTAATATCGACTTGAGGCCTCAAAGAATTTTTTATGTAAGATTCCGTTACCTCGATCTGAAGTGCCTGAGCCTTACCTTCAAGTGTTGAATCATGGATCTCCGCTTGATTAAGCATTTTAACTGCTAATTCTTTAATATGCCATTCAAGCTGGGTTTTTACCTTTTCTTGTAGATCGCTCAAGAACGCCTTGATACGTGCCTCACGTTCGGCATCCGTTTTTTTCTTGGCAAATAATAGACCCATTTTAAAATCTGGCTGAGCCGATTCCAAGAAAGATTTACCTAGGTCCCGTGTTGCCGCGGGCATGATGTACGCACCTTTCAAAATCGTTTCTAATGCATCAGCGTATTGGACCTTGATGTCCTCTATGCGTCCCGTTAATGATTTTTTTTCTTTCAATAGGCTGTCCACTTGATTCGTCAGGTGTACTCGTTCTTCATGAGGAAGTTCTGACAATACTTCAAAATCATCGGCATGTTCCTCTTCATACTGCTCCTTCAGCCAATTAAGATGCCTTTCGACAAGGGCATTGGCAGATTGCATGATGGCATCTTTGCCATCATTTAGACCTTTGCCAGCCATTTCATATATGAATTGCTTGACCACTTCTATTTCATTTTCACTATTGTTCAAGTCTCTTACGGAAGTATAAAAAATCCCGTCAGGATATACATTCCAGTTCGCAAATGCTTCAGAAACGGAAAGCTTGAAGTCTTGAAAGCTAAGCTCGTTCTCATCATGCTTATCAATCATATTGATAATTAAGTATGTCGGTTTTTCAGCCTCTAACAGCTCTTTAGTGAATAGGAAGTTCACCTCTGATTGGACGTGATTGTAGTCCATGACATAGAAGACGACATCAGCTAGATGCAAGGCAGATTCCGTAGAAACTCTATGTGCATCATCTGTTGAATCAATTCCTGGCGTATCCATGATCGCACATGAATCCGGCAGTGAAAAATCATTGGAGCTTATCGTTATTGCCGATACTGAGTCTCCATCCTTGGCAAATTTCTTGACCTCTTTAAAATCATAAGGTGCAGGAAATAATACTGGTGGCTGATGATGGTAAAAGACCTTGGCATAGTCTTCGCCTTTTTGGACCTTTACCGTATTTGCACTCGTTGGAATCGGACTTGAAGGCAGTACTTGATCACCAAGGAAAAAATTGATCATACTGGATTTCCCCGCTGAAAAATGCCCGCAAAAAGCAATGATGAACTCCTCTTTATTCACTTTCATGATTAACTGTTTCAGTTTATCGGCATTGCCTGTATCACCTGCCGATTGAAATTTCTCATACATGGCAGTCAAAATCCCCAATTTGGACTGTTGCTTTAATGTTTCTTGAATCATGAATCCATACCCCTTAATCTATCGTCATTTTGATATTCTTATTGTAAACGATTTCGTTTGTTATTCATACCATCAGCTTTATTTTTACTATATGATTCATTACAGTCCATGTTCAAAAAAAAAACCACCTATTGGTGGATTCATGCAGTTTGATTCATATTGACTTGGAATGCAAAAAAAAAAACCAGGATGTTTACCTGGTTGTAGGGGTGGGGTTAAAAGCAGCTCGGTTTTCAATTGGTGACTCGGTATAAGGTTTTAATGCCTTTGCCGGTTTTTGAATATTATTCAATACATGTTTCATCACAAAACCATATGTAGCGATTGTCAATAAAATGAATACCCAAACCATTACCAACACCATCCTCTTATATATTGTTTAGCTTTTAGTTATTAGTTATTAGTTATTAGTTATTTAAATAAAATTATCGAGATCCGAATGAGAATAATTTTCATCTTCATTTAGAATCTTATCACGAACGATAATCATTTTCAATAAGAAATTAAATTTTTTTATTATTTTCCCTTAAAAACCGTAGAATATTCCGTATGTTCCTTTAATGCCTTCTCTTCCAGCGGGATTCTTACCGTCATCATCCAAACATTCAATAAACTAAAGATGATAGCAGTATAATATGCGTTGAATAATAAGGAAATAACTAAAATCTCAGTTGCGACTATGATATAGTTCGGATGTTTGAAATATTTATAAGGACCTTTAATGACTACATCGGCATCAGGAACCACTATGATTTTTGTATTCCAATGTTTGCCCAATGAACGGATTACCCAAATCCTGCCTGACTGCGCAATTAGAAAAAGGGTCAGCAAAATTGGCCAAAGTCCAGACATATTCCTTTCAAGCACGATCACTTCAATAATGAGAACAATAAAAAAACTAAGATGCATTAGAACCATCCACCTGTAATGGGACTCACCGTATTCCACTGCTCCTGCAGCTTTCAGCTGTTTTTCATTTTGTTTGGCGATATATAATTCAACTAGGCGCTGTATAGCGATCAAGATAATGAGAATGGCAAAGATCATCACTTCCACCTCATTAACACAAGTTCAGATGAAAACCCAGGCCCTAATGCAGCAGCCAGGCCCACCTCACCTTTATTCCCGCCCCGCTGCATGAACCTCTCCAGAACATACAAAATAGTCGCTGATGACATATTGCCAAATTCACGCAATACGCTCATTGACTCTGCCGTCATGCTTTCATCGAACCCGAGAGCTTCGTGATATGCATCAATTACTTTCTTGCCTCCAGGATGAGCGATGAAATCTTTTATATCGTTTAAATCGAATCCATTCTCCATTAAGAACTCTTGAACATTCGGTTTAAGCCAATCCTTGATGATTGTAGGGATATCTTTCGAAAAGATCACGTATAACCCTTGATCTTTTACATCCCAACCCATGACATCCAATGAATCCGGCATAAGCGTCGATTGCGAATCCAAAAATTGCAAATGTCTTACTTTTTTTGAAAACTGTTCATTCGGCACTTCATCACCGCAAACCAAAACACAGCTTACTCCGTCGGAAAATAAGGAAGTCCCAATTAAATTGCTTTTGGAGATATCATTCCTTTGAAATGTCAAACTGCATAACTCCACGCTTAAAACAATGACCTTCGCAGTCGGGTATGCTTGGCAATATTCAAAAGCACGTGATAGTCCACTCGCTCCCCCTGCACAGCCAAGCCCCCAAATCGGAATCCTTTTAGCATGCGGGTTAAATGGAAGTTCATTCATTATCCTGGCATCAATGGTCGGGGTGGCAATCCCCGTGCTTGAGATAAAGAAGAAAGCATCTAACTCGTTTGCCGGCAGTTCTTCTTTTAAAAATGCTGTGTTCGCTAAGCATTTTTCTATAGCTTCTTTCCCAAACTTGACTGCCTGCTGTATATATAAATCATTCCGCTCGGCAAAAGAATGATCCTCTTTAAACCAATCGAGATCATTTGAAAAATATCGATTCTCCACTTGTCCATTCTTAAAGGCCTTTAGTAACCGTTCTATATTCTTAAAAGATGCTCCAAATATTTCTCTCGAAAATTCCATGATTTTTTCCTGTGAAAGTAAATATGGCAGCTTTACATGTGATGCAGATAATAAATACGGCATGATTCCACCCCTAATTATTCATGATATGGTTAATATACCCACCAGGATATCAATTATGCTTTATAGCTAAATGGTTATATTTGTCTGGATCTTATAATATTTTTTCCTTTTTTCTTATAGAAAAAAAGACTATAAATTCGATAAAAGAACATAACCATACAAGTGGGAATGAAATTGGAAATCAACACTATAATCACAAAATTGTTATATGGAACCATCCTGGGCGATAGTCCCTTATTCCTTTCTCTTTGGACATTTAAAAGCCTTACATTATAAGACAGCCTTTCGAACAGGAACCCAATAGCGTCCTTATTGGCATGACAGGGGATATCCTTGGGAGAATAATGATTGAGGGGACTAACGGATGCATGAGTAAAATAGGTGAAAGTATGTTCGGCATGCCGTTAGAAGGTGAAATGCTTGATCTTATGCAGTAGAATTCGGTAACATAATTGCCGGTAATATTACCGCCCCTTTAGCAGAAGAGAATCCATTGATTGATATTACACCGCCCACCGTCATTGTGGGCAATGGCGAAATGCATGTTACCCATATCATAAAAGGGCGTAGGTACCCTTCTTATCATCTTAATGATCGAAATGTAATTCACAAAACAATAAAACCCCCTTACCGATTTTAGGTAAGGGGGCACTTTCATTCTTCCTTCTTTACTGAAGATTGATTTTGCACTTGTATGATGATATTTTGAAACTCCTCTTTTCCACACACACTGCACCTATACTCCTGGCTTAGAATGGTCCGACAATGAATACAATATTTTTTCTCCATCCCTATCACTACTTTCCTGAACATATACTATCAATATATTCAAAAAGTGAAGAGAGTTTCCTTTTATCTGACAAAACGCCAATTTGATTATCAATGATATTATTCGGCCTAAATGTAAAAATGCCCAATCCTCATCATCTGAGAAATTTGGGCATTTAATGGGTGAATCTATCAAGTTTAGCGAAACTATATTCAGGCTACATTTTGACCTTCAATACGCGTTTCCTTCACTTTGCCTTTTGTAGGGACGATGTTAAAGACAATATTCAAGAAAATGGCTGTCAAACTTCCGGCTACAATACCGTTTTCAGTTAAGATTTGAAAGCTTTCCGGAATTTGCGCAAATAACTCAGGAACGACCGTCACTCCAAGTCCCATACCTACTGAACAAGCGATGATCAATAAATTTTCTTGAGAAGCAAAGTCCACTTTGCTCAACATCTTAATTCCAGCGGCAATTACCATCCCGAACATCGCAACCATTGCACCGCCAAGCACGGATGAAGGGATAATAGTCGTGAATGCACCGATTTTCGGAACAAAACCTATGAAAATGAGAATGCCGGCTGTTGTGTATATGACATTTCTTGTTTTAATGCCTGACAATTGAATCAAGCCGACATTTTGTGAAAAAGCTGTATAAGGAAACGAATTGAACAAACCGCCAATCATGATGGCAAGTCCTTCAGAACGATATCCGCGAGCTAGATCGTCTTCTGAAATCTCTTTGTCCGTGATTTCACCAAGGGCATAATAAACACCAGTCGATTCCACCAAGCTGACGATCGCCACCAATGTCATTGTAATGATTGCCGTGACGTTAAATGTCGGAGTTCCAAAGTAGAAAAAATGTGGCATATGCAGCCAATTGGCACTGACCACTGAGGTAAAATCCACTTTTCCAAGGAAGAAGGCCGCAAAGGTTCCGACTAACAGCCCCAATAAAATAGAAATGGAGCGTACGAATCCCGTCGAGAATTTATACATGAAAATGATGAATAATAAAGTTCCAAAACCAAGAGCTACATTATTCAAGTCTCCGAAATCAGCAGCTCCCTGGCCTCCACCAAGGTTGTTGATTGCAACAGGAATGAGCGTAATGCCAATAATCAAAACGACCGATCCAGTGACAATGGGCGGGAAGAACCTTGCCAGTTTTCCGAAGAACTTACTAATGATAATGACGATCAATCCCGACGCCAAAATAGATCCATAAATGGAGTTGATTCCATATTGCGTACCAATTGCAATCATCGGGCTAACTGCTGTAAATGTGCAGCCTAGGACGACCGGAAGCCCAATTCCAAAGAATTTATTTTTCCACACTTGCAATAAAGTTGCTATCCCGCACATCAAAATATCTATCGAAACTAAATAAGTTAACTGCGCTGCAGTCAATTCCAGCGCCCCACCGACAATCAATGGAATGACGACGGCACCGGCATACATGGCGAGAACATGTTGTAATCCTAAGGATGCAACTTTTAATGGTGATTGATTAGACATTGACGGCTGCTCCTTCCTTTTCATCAGTGAACGTTATCTCACCGAATTTCAACTCAGCAATTCTCGCAAGTGATTCCACTTGGAAGCCTTGTTCCCTAAGATCCTTACCACCACTTTGAAATGCTTTTTCAATCACGATGCCGATTCCGGCCACTTCTGCTCCAACCTGCTTACAGATTTCCACCAAGCCCCTGGCTGCCTGTCCGACCGCAAGGAAGTCATCGATGATCAAGACCTTATCTCCAGCTTCAATATATTTATTGGAAACCGTAATGGTATTGGTTTCTTTTTTTGTAAAGGAATGAACGGAAGCCGTCACTAAATCATTTGTTAAAGTAAGTGATTTACGTTTACGGGCAAAAATGAGCGGAACTCCCAATTCCAAAGCAGCCATCAAACCAGGACCAATGCCTGATGATTCAATTGTCAGCACTTTCGTGATTTCCTTGTGTTCGAAACGATTAACGAATTCTTTACCAATTTCTTTCATTAGCATAGGATCCATTTGATGATTTAAGAATGAATCTACCTTTAAAATATCTTCTGATAAAGCTTGACCCTCGGACAAGATTTTTTCCTTTAAAAGTTGCATGAAGGTTCCTCCCAATCTTGGATGTTTATTGACCCATAAACCACACAATTATTTCCCGGCATATAAAAAAGCCCAAGAAACATTGCGGCACTTTTTTGGAGTGAAGCAATACTTCTTGGGCATGAATGAAAAATGAATCAACAAAAGCCTTCATTACGCAACAAGATCTATTACTCACCCATAGTCGAATTATTTACGGTAATTCGGTAGAAACTTGCAGGCCATATCCCTGCTATTATACGAGTGAAACATTATATTATATTAATATCTGAATTATACCAACGCTGGCTCTATTTGAAAAGTAATTTTTGATAAAAAGCCGAACTTTAAATTAAAAAAATAAATCATTATTCGTATTATTAGAAAATTGTGAAATCACCAAACCTAAATAACTTGGATTTCCTATCAAAAAAAACACCATTTTCCATTTTACTGGTATATACCATGCGTTTTTTGTAGCGACCCTAAAGAAAGAAGAAGGGTTTGAGATTTAACCCAAGTCCTTCTCAGACTGTAGGCAAACTTCGATTAAAATCGAGTTTGTCTACAGTTATTTATGGTTTGTACAATTTGACCGTTGATTTCCTCTACAGGCACTCGCTTTCCGGGGGCGGTCCGGGAGCCTCCTCGTCGCCTTTGTGCCTCCGGGGTCTCCCCTGGACTCGCTTTTCCCGCAAGAGTCTCGCACACCCGCACCAATCAACTTGTTTTTAACTTTTAGATAGAATCCTTTTGCTTAAAGTCTTGATTGTTTTTAAATTTATAAAACTTGAGGGAATGAGGATGCTTTCTATCATGATTCTATTCAGCGAAATCAAATGAAAATGATTACTTTAAATCAACTAGTGCCAGCGAACCATTTGGTTCGTGAAATGGAGGCTGCCATTGACTTTTTTTCATTTATGAATTGGTGAAAGATATGTATTCAACATATAAAGAGGGCTATCGTGAGTACAAATCACCAAAACACCTCTGTGCAACATGCTCATCATCTTTATCACCGTGTACAAAAGAATATCAAAAAGTGGTGACACGGCCTATCTGGCAAACATATGCGGAAGAAGCAGATCATCTGCGTCATCATTAAGATGTAAAACCTATATATGCGAAACGTAAAGAAACGATTGAGCGTGTATTCGCAAATGCAAAAGAATGGTATTCAGTGGACTACTTTAAGGGGACTTAAAAATTGTCAATGCAGGCGATGCTTACTTTCGCTGCTGTTATTTTAAAGAAGATGGCCAATTGGACATGGTAAGGTCCAAAAATGGCCTAACCTGGTGGGCTTGTAGAGCCCCAATCTCTTAATTTCAGGCGGAAATTTAAAGGAAATTTCAAAAGGGGTTTCGGAATTTTTAATTCCGAACCCCTTTTGTCTACAAACTGAGAAGGGCTTGAGATTTAATCCAAGTCCTTCTTCTTTGATTCATTTGATTTTATAAACTTCTTTATATTTATCTTCAAGATACTTTATTAAATACTGAACATTCAGGCCTTCCCCTGTCGTTTCTTTCAAAATCTCCAGAGGCTTTTTTGTTTTTCCGTATTTATGTATTTTTTCATTAAGCCATTTCCTGATTGGTTCAATATCACCCGCTTCCAACAGTTCATCAAAATCAGGCAAATCTTTAAGCATCGATTGCTTGATTTGAGCTGCATACATATATCCCAATGCATAAGAAGGGAAATAACCAAAGCTGCCATCTGCCCAGTGTACATCTTGCAACACGCCCATTGCATCATTTTCAGGCACAATTCCCAGATAATCCTTGTATTTTTCATTCCAGACTTCCGGTAAATCCTTCACTTCAAGTTCCCCATTAAAGAGGGCCTTTTCCAGTTCATACCGAATCATAATATGTAGAGGATACGTCAGTTCATCAGCGTCAATACGGATGAACGATGGTTTTGATTCGTTAATGCCCCGGTAAAATTCATCCAGCGTCACATCTTGGAATTGTTCGGGAGCATATTCCTTTAATAAGGAAAATTTATTTTTCCAAAAGCTATGGTTCCGCCCAATGAAGTTTTCAAAAAACAAAGATTGTGATTCATGGATCCCCATTGATGTCCCGCTATCGAGAAGTGTTCCGGTTAACTCTTCAGCGATATTCTGCTCATAAATGGCATGTCCACATTCATGAATGGTACCAAAGATTGCCCCCCTAAAATCATTTTCATCGTATCGGGTCGTCACCCGGACATCGCCCCTATTTATTCTAATTTCAAAAGGGTGAACTGTTTCATCAAGCCTGCCAGCCTTGAAATCGTATCCTAGCTGTTTTAAAATTTCCAAGTTGAATTGATGCTGTTTTTCTTTTGGAAATTCTTTATATAGGAACGCTGTTTCCGGTCTATGTTCGCTTTTTGCAATCTGTTTTACCAAGGGAACGATCCTCGACCGAAGCTCACTGAATACTCCATCAAGTATATCTACAGTCATTCCTGGTTCATATATGTCTAAAAGGGTATTATATTTCGTCCCTTCATATCCCCAGTACTCTACGAACCTGCGGGTATATGCTACAATTTGCTCCAGATAAGGTTGAAATAAAGAAAAATCAGCTTTTTCCCTTGCCTCTTCCCATGCACTTTCGGAACGCGATTGTAAAATGACGAATTCCTTATATTCGTTCACAGGAATTTTCTTATTCCTTTCAAACTCATTTTTACACTCTTGTACCATCTTATTCGTCGATTCACCAAGAATGGCTTTATCCATCGAAAGTTCTGCAATGAAGGATTCCATTTCCTTACTTGTGCTCATATTAAACACTTCGGAGGAAAGCATACCGATAACTTCGGAACGCTGCTCAACTCCCTTTTTAGGTGCACCTGTACGCAAATCCCAAAAAATTAACGCGAGAGCTTCATTATAAGCAGAGATTTTCTTTACATATTCTTTAAACTCTTTTTCTATCAGATCTATACCCTTTTTTTTCATATTCACTGCTCCTTCCAACTACACTTTACCATATTATACAAAAGTCTTTCATATCAGAACCACTCCGATTAATAAATTAAAATAAAAAAGAGCCAAGGGGTTCCCTTGGCTCTTTTTTTGGGGGTTATATTTAAATCGTTACAGGAAGAATGGATACAATCTTCTCTTTCACATGTTCCGAAAGATTCTTTTCAATCAAAATCTGGACGGTTCCCGAATCATTGCTCGTCCTGATCAAACGCCCTATTCCCTGGCGCAATCGAAGGAGCATGTATGGAAGATCCACCTCTTCGAATGCATCGGTAACCGAGTTACGTTTGGCTTCGAAAACCGGATCGCGAGGCGGGAATGGAAGCGAGTGTATCACTACATTTTGTAATGAAGGTCCTGGAACATCAAGACCCTCCCATAAATGATAGGAGAAAAGGACAGATTGCTCATCCTCTTGGAACTTCTTAACAAGCTCGCTGATTTCCGCTTCCCCTTCAAAATAAAATGGATAGGATGATACTGGGCAGTTTTCCTTGAACCATTGCAATTCTTCTTTTGAGTGGAATAACACTAGTGTTCGACCTTCATTTTCCTCAATTGTATTCATTGTATATTGAAGTTTTGCCAATTGGTCTCCATTTTCGAAGACCGGCATGTTCATATTCATGACTTCATCGTAATCAAATGGTGATTCAACGGAAAAGCTGTCATACTTTTCTATCCCTAAACTATCTGCAATATATTGGAAGGATTTATTATCCGATAATGTTGCCGATGAAAAAATGTAAGGGATTTTTTTCGAGAATACCTGTTCAGACAAAATATCCTGCACTAGCCTTGGCATGATCACCAATGTTTTGGTCATTTCATTTTCTTCAAACCAGGAAACGGCCTGTTCATCCTTCACAAATAGAGAAAGGGAATAGCCCAGCTGCTCTAAATACTCTTCCGTCACTTTTAAATCATAATCATTGATCGTGTACATTTCCGCTTCAAAAACTAGGTTCTCCTCTAACTCTTCAACCTTTTTATGAAGCTTTTGGGCAAAGCTTGTTATTTCTTTTGACATTGGGATTTCATAACGATTAGACCCGCTGACATGTATCGCTTTTTCATCCAACAAATCAAAAAACTCTTCATTGATATCAATTAAGTCCTCGATGATGTATAAGGTTTCTTCACGAACCTGATTGGCTGTTAGCAATTCCAGAACCGAAGCGAGGGTTTGTTCCCCAACTTTATAAGTTAAAGCCTTTTGAGCAGCAAATTCCAAAAGATGGCCTTCATCAAAGACAACACAGCTATGTTCAGGCAGTAATGGTAACTGTCCTTCACGCTTACGCTTTTCCTTAGTCCATACATGCTCCATGAAGAAGTCATGTGAACAAATGATCAAATCACTTGATTTTCGATAGTGGTCCCGTGATAGGGTTTGCCCACAACGATGGCGTTTATCACAAGTAAAACAGTTTTGAAGCTGATCCCAGCCAACTTTAGACCAGTCTTCATCATTTAAATATGGATACTGTTTACGGTCCCCATATGGTGTATAGGCGTTCATGGATGAGTTATCATGAACAAACTTGGGAAGTTCATCATAGAGCTGATCTATCCCCTCTGAATCCTCATGATTCACAGCATAATCCAATTTCTTAAGACATACATATTGATCGTGATATTTGGCAAGCCGGACATCCACTTCAATACCTAAAGCATTCTTGATTTTTTGGATGTCGCCTTCCTCTTTGACAAGCTGTTCAATCAACGTTTCATCTGCACATGAAATAATTGCCGGTTTATTCGTATATCTCGCATAACAAATCGCATACAGTAAATAGACCAAAGTCTTACCAGTCCCTACCCCTGCTTCAGCAAAACTTATATTTTTTTCTTTAAAGGCTTTTTCTAACTGAAAAGCCATGAAGATTTGTTCGTCACGCAGCTCAAATCCTTTTTCGGGAAGAATATCGTAAAAAACATCACCGATCCATTCTGAAAGCTTATCGTAAAAAGAATCTTCCTTTGTTACCGAAAAAGGCAGTGTTTTAAGCATCATGGTCTCCCCTTTTATCTATCATCATTATATAAAATCCGAATCATTATTATCTTAGGCAAAAGTATATTATCCTTTATTTCACATTAGTAGTCAAGATATTTACCTATTATCAGAATGAAAGGCAATATGTATGTATGCTGTCTGGTTGCCCGATTCGTAAAATAAAAGACAGGCTCCAAGAGAGCCTGTCTGTAAATAATATAGGGTTGAATTAAGCTTTGTTTACGTTTGATGCTTGTGGTCCACGTTGACCTTGTTCTACATCAAATGTAACGTCTTGGCCTTCTTCAAGTGTTTTGAAACCTTCGCCTTGGATAGCTGAGAAATGTACGAATACATCGTCTCCACCTTCACGTTCGATGAATCCAAAACCTTTTTCTGCGTTAAACCATTTTACTTTACCTTGTTCCATTTTTGTTGCCTCCTAGTGTGTTCTCCACACATTATATTACTATCCTTGCTCAAAAGAATATTAAGGTATTCCTTAAATCTGAACAAAAATAATTCATTATTAGAATAACAGAAAAGGAAATGATAAGCAAGACTGGAACCTATTATGAATAAATCGTCCTGACTAGCAAAATCCTCCATTATATTCTACCTACTCATTCACCTTGAGGCTGCCTTGGCGGCCTTTTCCCCCAATATTGATAAAGGTCAGCACGGATGAAACCATTGAACAATTTCCTTTTTTTCGTTGCAGGCTTACCATAATGCTGTTCGAAGTCAGGATTGGAGGTAATCATGTATACCGACCATGTATCAAGCTTCTTGAAGGCTTGGCCCATTTCCCTATACATCTGCTCTACCGCTTTTTTCTCACCTAGACGTTCTCCATAAGGCGGGTTCCCGACAATGACACCATACTCTTTCTTGGTTGAGATATCCCTTACCTGCATTTGTTTGAATTCAATCAAATCACCAAGACCGGCTTCAAAACTATTCGCTTTAGCTATATCGACCATTCGATGGTCAATATCACAACCGGTTATGTCCAAGTATTGATCATAGTCGGCTAAATCTTCAGCCTCAATCCGCGCTTCATCCCATACCTTGCTGTCCATCCATGACCAGGTTTCAGAAACGAATTCCCTGTTAAACCCCGGTGCTATATTCTGTCCAATTAAGGCCGCCTCGATGGGAATCGTTCCAGATCCGCAAAATGGATCTATGAAAGGTTTATCCGGCTTCCAATTGGTCAGCATGATTAACGCAGCCGCCAATGTTTCTTTAAGGGGCGCCTCTCCCTGCCCTGTCCGATAACCCCGCTTATGCAAACCCGCACCTGAAGTGTCTATGGTAAGTGTCACTACATCTTTTAAAATAGACACTTCAATTTTAAACAAAGGACCTGTCTCTGCAAACCAAGATACTTGCTTATATTTACTTTTCAATCTATCAACAATCGCCTTTTTTACAATAGCCTGACAATCAGGGACACTGTATAGCTTTGACTTAACGGATTTTCCACTAACGGGGAACTCGACATCGGCTGACAAGAAATCCTCCCAATTCAAGGCCTTTGTTTTTTCAAACAACTCATCAAATGAATATGCTTTGAATTCCGCGACTTTAATTTTCACCCTATCGGCACTGCGCAGCCATAAATTAGAGCGGGCAATGGCGGATTGATCCCCTTTATAGGTGATCTTACCATTTTCGACTTGACAATCGTAACCAAGATCCCGCACCTCCTTGGCAACAATTGATTCCAATCCCATTGCTGATGTTGCAATTATATCGAATTGTTTCATTAATCCTGCACCTTCTTTCCATTAATCCAATCAATGGCACTTTTTCCCGAATTTCTTTCATTTATGTATTTAGAATCAGGCATTGATTTTTTACATGTAAACCTTATGGTCCACCGCGTTTTTATATTTCAGTTAGCCGATCATGTAGCGTATTAATCACCGTGATGTAAAGCTATACTCAATTATCCATGTACCTTAGGATACATGCTGCAATTAAATCATCCGACCAATTATGTATGCTTCCCATCCATTATCCTGAAGTTTGAAGTTCTGTTTTGATACCTTCATTTTAGGGCTAATAAGGAACCTTTATAAATAGGATACCCAGAATCAAAGAAATGCTTAACATTCCAACACTATTTTTAAAAACGTTACCGACAGACTTCATTTAAGCCATTTTCCTAATCATTCGAACGCAATGAAAAACTTGCCAAGTTTTAAGTTTAACACAGCCATGTTTCAGAAAACGAAAAATAAATGGAAATGCCCAATCTTTTTATTATAATGCATTCTCCATAAACAAAAACTCTCCTTTTAAAAGGAGAGTTGTGCTTTTGGTGTTATATGATAACGTTTTGTAAGCCATGTTTTGTTCCTCAGTACTGCAAGCGACTCGCGTCTCGTACTTCGGCGGTAATCATCTATCTACAGAAGCATATGCTTCTGTCCTTCTCCTCGTTCAATTCCAAGGAAGAAAGCGCCCCTACCATTAATTTGGGTTTCTCGCTCGTGGGGTTTACCTCGTTCCACCCTTTACATTTCTGTAAAGGCTACGTCACTGTGGCACTTTTATAGGTATTCATGCCATATCCAAAAGGACTTAGGCATTTTCCCAGCCGTCAGCAATCCAAGATTGCTGCCCAAGCTTATTTTTTCGCCAGGCACGAACACTACGGACATCGCAGTCCGTGCGAGCATGGACTTTCCTCTACTGCATAAATGCAGCAGCAATTACCCAAACGTTAACATAACATAATTGATTATACTCCATTATTCACGAAAACACAATACCAAAATCATTTTCACTTTTACAATGCAAAATCTCAGTCAAAAAGCTTGTTACCAAAAACGTGCTTTTCCAAGTTGGATAACCGTTTAAGGATGTCAAAGTTAGTGGTTCCCGGAGTGGCACTGGGAGCAGGTTGATTTGGACGTTTTGTACTCTCTTCGGCTTGTTTTTTCAATTTAAGATTTTCTTGTTTAAGATCTTCAATTTCCTGATGGAACACTTCATAATCTTTAATGATCAGATCCAGGAATTGATCCACATCTTCAGGTTTATAACCGCGCATGGCTGTTTTAAAATCTTTTTCAAGAATATCTTTAGCCGTTAATTTTATCTTATCGGATAGCATAAGACTTCACCTCAATACTTTCGCCAATACAATCGACTTTTTATTATTTTTTCAAATCTGCTTGGGTTTGTCAACGAAACACCATTTTGTAAGCTTACTGTTTCAGAGAACGATATGTAATCCCATTAAATCTGTATCTAAATTTCATCATAATATGATTATGCTTTAGAAACAACTTTTAATCCATAATTATTTTCACTCCATCATTCTTCGGACCAGCTGGCTTCTTCCGCAGCCAGTTGCAGATCATCAAAGTTTATCTGAAAGATGGGGTATGGCTGTGTTTCCGCCTTTTTCATCGCCTCGAAATAAGGATATCGGGCTGATCCTTCTTTTTCAGCTTCGAAAATGATGAGCATGGCATCGCTTTTATGGACCATATACCTATTTTTGGTTTTCAGCTGTTGTGGCCCTTCATATGGTTTGTTGAAAATGGACTCGACAAAATCGGCACGGGCCAATATGGATCGGTAGTAATCTTGATTCGTCTCGTTCCATGACTCTTCCTGTTTCAGAAAAGGAGTAAGCACCCCTAATTTAAGCTGATGATATTCTTCCTGTAATTCGAACACCACTTCGGCACCCCATAGTTCCGTACCCAACTGACCTGAGATGATCACCCATTCCAGCCCGTCTTCCACCAATGGCAGGAGACGCTCCTTCATCGCTTTCTTTATATATTTTACGGCTTCATGGTCATTTTTGAATATCCCGAATTCAAAAGCTTTGTAGCCCGTCATATACAAAACCTTCATCTCTTGGCTAATCTCCTTTAACATGATTATGTATGAAAACAAGGGCTTAATAAGCCCTTATTTTTTAGTATCCGAAATGCTTAGGTGGACAGCATGGGTTTTGCGGCGGCCTGCCACAAATCAAGTGTTGATTATAGCACTCGTTCACCACGGATTGAGTATGCGGGAAATAATGCTTATACGTGTTCACATGTTTATTGACATTTGTAGTATGTGATGGATGAACGACAGGGATCACTGTGTTCGATACATTCGTATTGACATATTGCTGTGTTGGAGAGACTTGCGCTGGGGCAACTTGAGATGGAGATGTTTGGGTTGGACCATATTGCGCTGGAGACACAGCCGATGGACCATATTGCGCTGGAGATACAGCAGATGGACTATAGGCTCCCATTACGTTAGAGTTTTTACCAGCTGACGCTCCCATTACGTTGGAGTTTTTACCGGTTGATGCGCCCATTACTCCAGGTGCGTTCCCGTATGCTCCCATTACATTGGATGCTCCCATTACATTGTTAGATGCGCCCATTACATTGTTAGATGCACCCATTACATTGTTAGATGCACCCATTACATTGTTGGATGCTCCCATTACATTGGGGTTATTTCCTCCACAATTACGAAAATACATTTATAATACGTCCCCTTTCATCATGATAAGTTTAGTCTTACCATTACAGACTATGAAAAAAAGGGGATACGTGTACTGATGAAATGACCTATTTATACAGAATAAGTATAAAACGATGGATGGCTGTCAATAAGTACACTATCATTATTATATCTGGCTAACCGTCAAATGAAATGAGGGATTTTCTATAAAAAGGAATAGAGACTGTCTTTTAATGAAGTAAACAAAACTATCGTTAAACAAAGAACTACAAAAAATAGAAATAAAGTCGTTTTATACATTTCTCCGCTCCGCTTTCACCTTAATTTTATATGATGTAAAGGCATGAAATGAACGCTTCGGAATTTCACCCTCAACTCTTTCCATTTTACACACAATAGTTGAAGGCTACAATAAATGTATACATATTTTTTATTTTCGGCCTTTTGCACTAAAAGAAGTTTCTCACTCCCTAATCTTATACAGAAATATCCTTTGATTCCTCTTTCTTTTCGAGCCGCCGGATCCTCTTTTCCAATTCCAACTGTTTTTTCCCCAGGGCGGTCCCTTCCCTAACCATCTCTTGATGCGCGATTATTGAACATTTTAGAGCATGACCGACGTCCTTAAATTGATGTTCGTATAATTTCGCACATTCAATCTGTGCCTGTACCCTAATTTGCACATTCCCTTTTAAGGCGACTTCCTTCCAAATTTCCAAAGCTTCATCGAATTGTTTTTGCTTCTTTTTCTGGAAGGCTAATGCATGGCCAGCTATAATCCGATCTTCCTCATTACCCGCTTCCAATATTTTTTGATATGTCTCAACTGACTCCTCTTTTTTCCCCAAATAAGCAAGCCATCGTGCAATTTCCATGGACTCTTCCGTATATCCATCGATTTGGAGGATTTTTCGGGACAAATGAATATACAAAGTGATCAATGATAAGATATCCAATTCATTATGCTTCATGATTCCAAACAGTATTTCCGGATTCTTCCTCTCAACAAAATCAAAATAAATCATCGGTGCCAAATATCCAGGAATATCATCCTCCCTATGTACACCTAGAATATCTGTTTCGACAGCTGATAATTTCACTCGTTCCAATTTGTTTCTCCATAGGCGTCTTGAAGCATGATACAAATCGAAATGTCCGAATTCCGGTAGTTTTGGCACATGTTCCTTTATCAAGGTATGTCTCGTTTTTAACTGTGGCCAATCAAAGGACTTACCATTATAAGTGACAAGTGTTTCGTAATTGATGTTTTCCAAAAAGCTTTGATAAAGCGGTATTTCACTTCCAGGCTGCGGAAGGATATGTTGCTTCACGACTACTTCTTCACCTTCTAAATAGGCATACCCTAGTAAAAAAATGGTATTGCCGGCTCCGCCTCCTAGTCCTGTCGTTTCCGTATCGAAGAAAAACAGATCTTCACTTTTAACGCCCCTGGCGGAAAGTGGATGCTCCAATGAAGTTTGATTCCACTCTTTTACGACCTTTTTCAGCTCGGAAAATTCATATAACCCGTGTATGTGATTTATAGGGTAGCGGACTTCCCTAATGAAACAATAGTCACCGTCGAAATGAAAGGAAACGGTATCGTTCTCAAGCCACTTTTCAAAGTAAGGAATTTCTTCATTCACTTTCTGGTCATTTTCTTCTACAGGAGAAGGTTGTTTCCCTAGGTTCATATGCGTTTTCATACGGTTCAATTTATTTTTTAAAGACATGAAATTACACCTCTTTTCTCCTATCAATGCAATCTATTAATGTTTTTGCTTACAAAATTGACCTAATAATTGTTTGGCATCACTCTTGGCTGTTTTCGTTGCGGATTCCGTACCGATACAGGAAGGGCAGCCGCTCTCACAAGTGCAATTTTCAATCATTGATATTGTTTCCAGCAAAATGACTTCAGAGTTTTCATATACTTTATCACTTAACCCTATGCCACCCGGATAACTATCATAGATAAAAATGGTCGGTTTTTCATTATGCGCTGCTTTAACCTGCGGATAAACATGAATATCATGCGGATCGCACATAACATATAGCGGAATCATGTAATTAAGTGCATGCGACGCACCTATCATTCCTTGTTCTATTCGATTTTCGTCCCACTTAAATATATCAGGATCCATGGAAAGCATGGCCGAACTCGTATGCAGTTCCATCTCAGGGAGACTGATTGGACCTGAACCAATATTTTCATGAGTTTCGAATTTGATTTTTTTGAAGATCGTAGGCATCGCCCGGATTGCGACATCACCAAAAGCAGCTGCTGTGGAAGCGAAAGTTCGCTGTTTATCGACTTCCAATACAGACAATTGAACAGCAAGGTTAGCATCCGTATAATAGTCCACATTGACTTCACGTACATAAGCCTTCTTTTCATCCCAATCAAGTTCTTCCACCTGAAATTGAATACCCTGGTGCAAATAAATGGCTTCATCGTGAAGAAGGGTCATTGCACTGAAAGTATCCATTTCCCCTATGACCCGATTAACCGGTGCATTCGTTTGGTCGATGATCACGACATTTTCCTGTGCCGCTGAGCGCAGGCTGATATTGCTTGCGGGAAAAGCATCATTCATCCAATGCCATTTGTCCCCATTTAGGTGTAAGACCCTTTCTTCCGTAAGGAATTCAAGAACGTCGATAATCTCTGTTTTCCCAAAAGTATCGCCTTTTTTAAATGGCAGCTCATATGCTGCGCATTTTACATGATCAACCAAGATCAAAAGATTATCCGGATTGATTCTTGCAGTTTCTGGATTTCTGGTAAAGAAATAATCGGGATGTTGTACGATATATTGATCAAGGGCACTGGAACTGCCGACCATGATGATCAATGCTTCACCATGCCTTCTTCCTGCTCGCCCAGCCTGTTGCCAGGCACTCGATATGGATCCAGGGTAACCTGTCATTATGCAAACCTGAAGCTGACCGATATCGACACCCAACTCAAGTGCATTTGTGGAAACCACCCCATAAATGGAACCATCCCTGAGGCCTTGTTCAATTTCCCTACGCTGTGTTGGCAGATATCCGCCTCGATAGCCCCTGATCGATTTTGGCCCCAATTGCTTTGATACAAGTTCCTGTAAATATGTCAATAGAATTTCCACTCGAACCCTGCTTCGCGCAAAAACGATGGTTTGTATTTTATTTTTCAAAAATTCATTTGCCAGCTTCCTGACTTCCAATACCGCACTCCTTCGTATGTTGAGCGGTTTATTGACTATTGGGGGATTATAAAATACAAAATGCTTTTTCCCACTTGGGGCTCCGTTATTATCGATCAGGACCATTTGTTTTTCCGTAAGCTCTTCTGCTAACTCCTTTGGGTTATTGATCGTAGCGGAAGTACAGATGAAAACAGGGTCGCTTCCATAAAACTTGCAGATCCTTTTTAACCTTCTTATGACGTTGGCTGTATGACTTCCGAAAACGCCGCGGTAAATATGAAGTTCATCAATGACCACATACTTCAAGTTTTCAAACAAAGAGACCCATTTCGTGTGATGGGGCAGGATTCCCGAATGGAGCATATCAGGATTGGTGATCACGATATGCCCTGCCTGGCGGATTTTTTGCCTGATGTTTGAAGGTGTGTCCCCGTCATATGTATAACTATTTATATTAGCATCCATTTCATCAATCATTTCATTCAATTCGCTTTTTTGATCATAGCTTAGCGCTTTTGTCGGAAATATATAAAGCGCTCTGGTTTTTTCATGTTCCAGTATTTTTTGTAGGACCGGCAAATTATAGCATAATGTTTTACCAGAAGCTGTTGGTGTGACCGCCACAAGGCTATTGCCACTGACAGCAGTGTCGAATGCAGTTGCCTGATGGGTGTATAACCCATTTATCCCCCGTATTTCAAGAGCATGCTTGATCTTATCATTCATTGCAGCGGGAAAAGGGACATGTTTTGCCTCTTTCGCTTCAATTACTTGCCAATGTACGATGTTATCTTTAAAATCCTCATTAGTTTTTAAATCCTTAATAACTTCTTGTAAATTTTTTCGCAGTTTCATATAACCACCTCATACTCCTATTCTACCGAATGAACGTTCTATGCAAAAGGGAAACTATTTCCTATTCAAAAAAAAAAGCTGGAAACGGCAACATCCCGTCTCCAGCTCGGTCTTTTATCATTTAATTCTTTTCGGCAAAGCGAATGATTTCTTCGAGTAGTCTGCTTGGAGCTTCCAGCATTCCCATATGGCCACTGCCCTTAAGTATAACTTCATGGATATGGATCCCTTTTGCAGAAAAGGTTTTTTCAACGGGAATTAGCTTATCCTCTTCACCTGCAACCAATAAGACAGGCAGCTTTGTGTCTTTGAGTACATGATTTCTGTCTATTCTGTTCCTCATGGCATGTAAAGACCCTATCGCACCGCTTTCACTTGTTTTATATCCGATTTCCTTAGTTTGTTCAATATTGGAATCTTCGGGATTAGAGAAAAGCTTTGGTATAAGTCCGTCAATGAAAGCGGGAATTCCTTCACTTTTGATTTTCTCGACAGATTTTAAGCGCCCAGCCTTTCCAGTTTCATCGTCCGGCAAAGCTGTAGAATGTACCAATGAAAAACCTGACAATTTCCCAGGAAACCTTTCTGCGAACGCCAAGGTGATATATCCCCCAAGCGAATGACCAAACATATATACCTTTGCGATTTCCAGTTCGTCCAGTAACGACGCAATATCAGCAGCCATATCATCAATCGAGAAAGATTCCCCTATTTCCTCACTTGCACCATGCCCCCGTAAATCAACGGCAATAACTCGGTAATCATCCTTTAATTCAGCAATGATGTCACTCCAGTATTCATGACTTCCACAAAATCCATGAATAAACAACAATGTTTTATTTCCTTTCCCGGTATCTATGTAGGAAAGCTTGCCATTATCTTTCATATAAAACCCTCATTTCCTTTTCTAATCATTCAGTAACGTTATTCCCTATAGTCCTTTATCTGAAACCCAACAGCGCATTCACATTTCTTAATTCCTCACATAGCCTATAGGCAAAGGAATTTTTTAGAAAGGAGCACCGTGATGACCTCTTCTGAAAAAAATAATAATCGGAGAATAGAACCCTTTACCCACTTCATTAACAAAATGGATCGGCTGTTTTCCGAAAGGCCTCCTAAAGGCATGCTGCAATCTCTTGACGATTTCTTCGGTTCGGCGAAAGAACGCAGCTTTCCGGTTGATGTTCACGAAACGCATTCAGAATATACACTTACCGCCACTTTGCCTGGAATTGCACGCAGCCAAATATCAATTGATGTACTGGCCCATGCTGTAACCATAACTGCAAAGCAAGTAGATAGAAGACATAAAAATCAAGGAATGTTTCAAAAAGAAGTTTCAGCAGGTACTCTTTCAAGAACCATTTCTTTTCCAAAACCCATTGATGAAGCAAAAGTCACCGCTCGACATCGCGATGGCATCCTCACGCTTCAGCTACCCAAAATCAGGGGGAATCGGATTGAAATCCATTAGACATGAATAAAAGCAGACTTAAAAAAGTGGCTGGGTCACTTGTAAGTCTGCTTTTCCTTTATTCACCATCTAAGCTTTGAAGAAGCCCCCTACTCCTTTGACCATTGAAGATACTTGAGAAACTGTATTCATCATTTGTCCAGCTGTATTCATCATCTTCGTTATATCCATCGAGCCATCTTGTGTTTTGAATTGATTCATGACCGATTTGAAACCCGATGGCTGGGGTTTTTGCATGAACTGTTGCTTAGGATATGGATTATGAGCCTGCTGCTGACCTTGCGGAGGTCTTTTAGCTGGCTGGAGCGGATTGGCGAACGGGCTAAAAGCTTGCGGCTGCTGATTGGACTGGATTGGCTGCATTTGTGCCATTGACTGCATTTGTGCCATTGGCTGACTTTGTGCCATTGGCTGTATTTGTGCCATTGGCTGCATTACACTGCTGCCCGGATAAGCTCCCACAGGCATCGCCTGCTGCTGGACAGGTTGGAATGGATGATAGGCCGCTTGCTGATAAGGATCATGATATGGTGTCATATAGCCCCCTGTATCCTGGAGATGATATGGATACATAAATGGTTGTTCATGATTATGATTATTGGGCGGAGGATACGGCATTGGCTGCTGGTACCCTCCCCAATATTCCGTCATTGATTGAGGAAACTGTCCTTGATTTGGGGAGATATGGTTAAAACCGGATCTCATCATGTCAATGAGCCCTCCTCTTTTTTCATTACATGGTTCTGATAATATATGAAAAAAAGGGGAATAAAGTGTAGGTATTTTTATGATAAAATCCGATTGATTTCCGTTCTTACATTATTAAGGATGAATTCCACCGATTGAACATGGCTTTTAAATCGCTTATAACTTGTTTTTGGAAAAAATGCCTGTACGGCCACATCAGAAAGGTTATGGGCGGTTTGTTCGATTTGCTCGGGGAAAAGATGCCTAAATTCAGTTTCTTTCATCCACTCCTTCATTCCGGTTTCCCATTCGATGCATGCGGTCCTTACCTGGTCTGCAAACGGCTTGACTTCCGAAAAAAAATCCTTTTCCTTTCCTTCCTTCCGTACACCCTCATAGATATCATCCACTTGGTCCGTATATTTTATTAATTGTTCTGTTAATAGCTGCAGTTTTTCTTTTTGCACAATATATTCCTCCGCACAATTGTTTCCCTTATTATAATCCAGTTCATTATAAAATGATATTCCTCTGGCTTATACGTGCAATTCAGTGAGAACATTGTGCTTTATTATTGTTTTTTTCGGGACAATGGAAAAGGAATGGTTTACACCTTCAGCATTCACCCAATAATCCTCGGCTTTCTCAATGGCTTCCTGAGCTTCGTTAACTAATGTATATTGCTCCGCCCATAGTTTGCACCGCACTGTATTTACAGTTTCCCCATATGAAATTTCCAAACGATCCAGGCTGGTACTGATCTCAGCTATCATCCTTAATATCTCCTCTGTTGCGACACTTTTATTGACCATGCTGATCCCTCCCATTCTTTACCTGTACTATTCTTTTTTTTATCAGAAAGCCCTTCATGACTGACAAAACTAGAAGGGAATCGGCAAAGAAAGTGCAATTCGCTTAATTTATTATGCCCTTCGACAACAATGGCAGAATGAAGAATGAAGTTTTAAACAAGAATACAGACAGGAGGTGATTTTATGCAGTCGAATGAAAGCAGACAGCAAAAAAACGAAAAACGACAAAAGCCGCCCACTAAAAAGGCAGGAACGGGAAATCCGAAGCTTAGCGGAGAAAACCGCCCCTCTACGTAAGACATAAATACTGACTGATAAAACAGGGAAGGCTTACATGACGCCTTCCCTGTTTGCTATTATAATATCCAATTTTTAATCATTGCTGCCGTATGTAGCTGCTTTTGTTTAAGGTCATACCAATCGGTCAAATGCGGGTCTTCTTCCCATTTGGGTTCAATGAACCATTTTTTTTTAACCTTTTTTTTCATATCCCATTGCTCTGTCATTCCTGCTTGATGATGAATCAATGGATATACTCCCCTCAGCATCGGGGTTTCATGGTACCTAGGATTTTTTCGATATTGTTCATAATCATATCTGGCACCCGTTGGTTCTGTCCTGCAGGAAAATTCATAGAATAGCGGAAACAAATCTTCAGAAAATAAAAGGCCGGCCAACCTTTTCCCCAATTCAATCCTTTTATCGATATTTCTAAAATGCGAAACGGACGATCCATATAGTTCTCCATTGCAAGCAGGAAATAAAACCGTGCTAAAATGCATCCAGTCCTGCAGGAAAAATAAGAGAGAATGAAATACGAAAGATTGTTTTTTAATAACCGGTTCTTCTATGATGTTTTGTTCATTTATGATGAGCGCAGTGACTAATTTTTCCCGATTTCCATGTTTCCAAAAGGAATACCATTCGTTCGTCATGAATTTGGTAATAAAAAAATAATGACATAAGTGAAACAAAGGACGTCCATACTTCGTCGAATAATGATAGAGAAGTAATTGCGGATAAGCATCTTGGAATATTCTCCAGTTGGCTTCTTCATACGTCAGGAATAAAAGATGCCTGTATTTCTGGCCAAGCAAATGGGAAAACCAAATCCCTTCAAGATCACACATATTCCAGCCTGCATTTCTAGAAACCATCCCCGCTAAAAAAGACCATTGTATTTCGGGATGCATTTTGAAAAATCGTTCATATGCCTTTGTCCTTGATATATTATCCCTATTTCCTTTAGCGGTTTGGGCTTTTATGGAATGTAGCAATTGCTTTTCCGTCATTAATATTCGCATCTATGTGTCCGCCTTTCTATAGAGATGAATTGTGACATATAGTTGTACATAAATCCTATCGTTCTAAGAAACAATTCTTTTTATTCACATTTTGGATTCTTTTTTTGCTAATATAGATAAGTGAAAAAAAGGAGGGGTAAAAGTGGCATTTCATTATCCCAACGGACGAAGATTTGTACCGCAGGCTATGGAAGAAAAGAAAAGCCCACTTAAAAAAATCAGTTACAGCAACCGGGGAAAAACATTGGAAGACGATTTGAACGAAACCAATCAGTATTATTTAGCACACGGCATTGCCGTCATCCATAAAAAACCGACACCCATTCAAATTGTCGATGTCCACTATCCGAAAAGAAGTGCTGCAGTCATTAAAGAAGCTTATTTCAAACAAGCATCGACCACCGATTACAATGGTGTTTATAAAGGAAAGTACATTGATTTTGAGGCAAAGGAGACGAAAAACAGCAGTTCTTTCCCTCTGAAGAATTTTCATGACCATCAAATTGAACATATGAAACAAATCGTTCAGCATGACGGAATTGCATTTGTGATCATTCGGTTTTCAGCAATGGATGATATATATGTAATGAGTTCTGAACAACTGAGTTTTTATTGGAAGAGAATGAAAGAAGGCGGGCGCAAATCTATAACTCTTCAAGAGGTTGAAAGCAGTTCACGAAAGATTACTCTTGGCTTTCAACCGAGAATTGACTATATTAAAGTAGTAGATTCGCTCATCGCAGAAAATTTTTAGTTTTTTTAGAAAGGCAGGTTAGCTGTAATGGCTGAAAAATATAATACTAGAGAAGAACGCCGAAAGCAGGGGCAGACTCAAAAAAAGGGACAGAAAACAGGTCCTAAAAAGCCAACAAATATGCTTAAGCGAATTTTCCTTATACTTGTTACAATCGGAATAATAGGCCTTGTTGCCGGAGGAGCTGCAATGGCTTACTTTATAAGCGACGCTCCAAAACTTGACGAAAAGCTTTTGAAAGATCCGGTCACATCCAAGATTCTCGATGAAAATGGTAAATTGTTAGCTGAAATCGGAAAGGAAAACCGGGATTATGTAAATTATGAAGACATACCCGACCTTGTCGAGGAAGCTTTCCTGGCAACGGAAGATTCCCGCTTTTATGAACACCACGGGGTCGATTTCTTACGTCTGGGCAGTGCCGTCATAGCCAACGTCAAAAACGGATTCGGCTCAGAGGGTGCAAGTACATTGACCCAGCAGGTTATCAAGCGTTCTTATTTAACACCTGATAAAACCATTAAAAGGAAAGTCCAGGAAATGTGGCTATCCATACAGCTTGAAAGAAAATATACAAAAGAAGAAATTTTCGAAATGTATGTGAATAAGATTTTCTTTGCAAACCGTGCCAACGGGATCTTAACTGCATCGCAAACTTATTATGGAAAAGATCTTAGCGAATTGAAATTGAACGAAGCGGCCATGCTTGTAGGATTACCGCAAAGCCCAAGCAGGTATGACCCGTATAAATACCCTGAACGTGCGAAAGAACGCCGTGATATTGTCCTGCACTTAATGAATAAACATGGTTATATCACCGAAACGGAAATGAAAAATGCACAAAGCATCGATATTAGAGAAGGACTTCAAGAAATCGATAAGAGCCAAATCGATACGACCGCATACGATGCATTCATCGATTTGGTAATTGAGGAAGTCGGGGATATGGGTGACTATAACGTCTTTACCGATGGTTTGGAAATCCAAACGACCATTGATAAAGATGCCCAGGAATATGTCTATAACATGTTGAACAGTGATGAAATCATCAATTATCCAAGTGAAGATCTCCAAGCCGGAGTCACATTACTCGATACAGAAACTGGTGAAATCAAAGCAGTGGGCGGCGGCAGGAACACGACGGTTAAACGCGGCTGGAATTATGCAACGGATGCCAAGCGATCACCTGGTTCGACCATCAAGCCGATTCTGGATTATGGTCCTGCCGTAGAATATTTAAATTGGTCCACCTACCATCAAATCAAGGATGAGGAATATTCTTACAGTGATGGAACATCGCTTAAAAATGCTTCAGGACGACATTATGGTACTGTAACGACTCGTGAAGCACTGGCACGGTCATTAAATATTCCTGCCTTAAAAACGCTTCAAGCAGTCGGATTGGACCGGGCACGTGATTTCGCCACTGACCTTGGCATTCCTTTTGACAAGGAAATTACCGAATCTGCAGCATTGGGCGGCGGTAAGGATGTTTCAACACTTGAACTTGCCGGAGCCTACAGTTCATTCGGAAACAACGGTATATATAATGAACCGCATAGTGTGAAAAAGATTGTTTTACGTGATAAAACAACCATCAAAAACAAGACGGAATCAAAACCGGTCATGAAAGATTCCACAGCTTTCATCGTGACGGATATGTTGAAAAGCGTCATGAAAGAACCTTATGGAACAGGAAGGTTAGCCAATATACCAAGTCTCCCTGTAGCCGGTAAAACGGGTTCAACCAATTTCACACCTGAACAGCGTGCAGCGAACAACATCCCATCTTCCGGTGTAAAAGATAGCTGGATGGCAGGTTATACAACCAATTATACTGTCGCGGTTTGGGCTGGTTATGATAATGCATCTGGTGAGAAAATGGAATATCTGGGTGAATCATCTCAAAGGATCCCTAAATCCATCTTTAAGAACTTAATGGAACATATGGCTCAATCAAAAGAAACGAAAGACTTTGATCAACCTGACAGTGTTGTGAAGGTTGGAGTCATCAAAGGTTCGAATCCAGCTGTTAAAGCCAATGAATACACACCAAGCAGTAAAATCACTTATGAATATTATGTTAAAGGTCACGAACCAACACAAGTGACGACAGAATATGAAAAAATCGACTCACCTGGCATTAACGCTTCTTACAATCAGGAAAGCAATGAAATCAATCTTTCATGGTCATATCCTAAAGGAAATGGGAATACCCAATTCGAGGTTAAGATGTCCGTTGATGGCGGAGCAGAGAGCGTATTAAAAAAATCGAAGGATACTAGTTTAACAATCCCTAATCCAACCCCTGGTAGTAAATATACTTTCTCAGTGGTAGCTTTAGTGGATAACCAACAAAGTGATCCTGCGAGTACATCAGTCAAAATACCTGCTGAAGCGGAAGCTCCTGAGGATACTGAGGACGAGGAGATTAAAGATCCGGCCGAAGGTGAAGATCCTGAACAAGAAACGCCTGCTGAGGGCGAAGAAGATAAGCAAGACGAAGACAAAAATAACAATGGCGAAAACGGCAATAATGGAAATGACGAAAATAACGGCAATAATGGTAATAATGGTAATAACGGTAATGGCAACAATGATAATAATGGTAATGGCAACAACACTGATGATGGAAATGGAAATGGCAATAATGGTGGTGATGAGGACGTCGAAGGCGGGGATGATGCCACTGACCCTGGAACGGTTGAAGAGGAAAAACCAGTCGAGACCCCTGACCCTAACCCTAACCCGGACCCAGATCCAAACAAAGATACGGAATAAATATATATAAAGATTGACTTAAAAAACGTCTAAGCTAAAAGCTTAGACGTTTTTTTGGATGTTCTTATTTTTGATCATGAACTTCACATATTGCTTTTCAAATTCTCGGAACAACTCACTAAGCTGTCTATATGAATGAAAAAAAGCGGGTCTAGCAAGGATGAAAGAAAGCCTTTCAGCAAGGTTCACCGGAATATTGGTAAAGGATTCTATTTTTGCCCGTAAATCACTCAAAACCACTGGCTTTCCATGCATCCAGAAGATTGCGGTTAAAAATAAACCGATCCCCTGCTTCATGAGTAACAAAGTCTGCCCCACTTTTCGCTCGGAAAATAGCAAACTGCATTCTGAATCAATTCCCTTCCATTTTTCCAGCAGTTCCTTTATATGCAATGCCCCCATAGACCAAGGAGCATAAGCCTCTACATTATTATAATAAAGTAACTCATACGGAAAAGCCTCGAATGGGATCGTTCCACTCCAACCTGCAAAACGCTCTTTTTCCAAGATGGTTTCCTTTTCAGGGAAAAACAAAGGGTGGTCCAATACTTCAGGGACTTTTAATGATATGGACTGCGTCAATTGGCTTCTTTCCTTTTCATTCTTTTTTTTCCTTCACGGCATAATTCAAGAAGCGGGCAGGTTTCACATCTTGGTGACTGGGCCTTGCAATGATAGCGTCCAAAGAATATCAGACGGTGATGAGTAACGGACCATTCATCCTTTGGTATCTTAGCCATCAACGTTTTCTCAACATCAAGGACACTATCCTTCCAACGGCATAATCCCAGACGCTTGGAAACACGCTCTACATGGGTATCCACAGCAATCGCAGGCACATCAAAAGCAACGGAAACGACTACATTCGCCGTCTTTCTGCCAACGCCAGGCAATTTAACAAGCTCATCACGATCTCTGGGAACTTCCTTACCGTATTCTTCGATCAGCATGCGCGACAACTTTTGTATATTCTTAGCCTTGTTACGAAACAAACCGATTGAGCGAATATCATTTTCCAGCTCTTCTATCGGAACGCTTATGTAATCCTCAGGCGTTTTATATTTTTGAAATAAATCCTTCGTTACTTTATTGACTAATACATCCGTACACTGAGCTGACAGGGCAACAGCAATCACCAATTCAAATGGATTGGAGTGATTCAGCTCACAATGGGCATCCGGAAACATTTCACCCATCGTATCCAGACAATATCGAATTTGAGCTTTATTCAACATATTGGTTCTCCTTCAATTTACATTACTGCTCGAGCCAGTTATAGAAAGGCACATCTTTCAATGGTCGTGCATTTTCCGTCTTTCGGTCCCTCTTTTGGTGAACTCTAAATTTTTGTCCTTGCTCCCTTGCCTGTTCCAAGGTTTTAATTCCATTCTTTTTCCACTCGAATAAAATTCGATCAATATATCGGAAATTCAATTTTCCGGAAATGACAGACTCCCTCAAAGCTGACTTAATGATTTCGGGTTGATGGTCATCCTCCATCCACATTGCCAATGTCTCGCATTCATAAGGAGATAAAGGGCGGCCGAACTCCTGTTCAAAAATCGTATAAAGGCTCTCCCCCGCTTTTTGGATTTCAGCAGACTCTGTCTGTTTCAAAGTTTTCAAGAAACAGTCCATCATTTTTTCATAAAGTGGAGACAACGAGTATTTTTCCTGTCCGATTTCTTGGCTATCCTCAACCATCATTTCAATAAATCCCCTTTGGACCAAACGCTGGATCAAGAAAAGACATTCCGTTTCCTGCAATGTCATTCGGTCAGAAAGCTGGGATGGTGCAGGGAAATGGTTACCTTTATCTATGAAGCTTTGCAATTGTAATAAAAGGACCATTTCTTGTTCATTTAGTCCCATTGTACTATAGTTAGTCAGCAAAAAGGATGGAATCGTTATCGTTCCTTCCTTAAACCACGCATATAAATGTTCTTTATTCATGTTTTTGGACACCTCTGGTTAAGTATAACATGAATACGGCTCCCCGAATAAGTTTATAATTTTAACAAAAAACGGTTATCTGCCAAATATGGCAAGATAACCGCTTCATTACGGAATCAAGGATATAATCGATTTAATAGGCGTGGGAACGGGATGGTTTCACGGACATGCTCGACTCCACTGATCCATGCAACGGTACGTTCCAATCCCAAACCGAAGCCTGAATGCGGTACAGAGCCATATTTTCTTAATTCCATATACCATTTGTAAGCATCCTCGCTCAAGCCATGCTCATTGATTCTCTGCTCTAGCAATTCCTGATCATGAATCCGCTCTGAACCGCCAATTATTTCTCCATATCCTTCTGGAGCGATCAAATCGGCACAAAGAACGACTTCTTCCCTGTCAGGGTCTGGCTGCATATAAAAAGGTTTGATTTTAGTTGGGTAATGAGTTATGAAAACGGGCTTATCATAACTTTCCGCAATCGCAGTTTCGTGCGGAGCCCCAAAATCATCACCCCATTGGATATCATTAAATCCTTGTTCATGAAGGAACTTAATGGCCTCATCATATGTAATACGCGGGAAAGGAGCTTGAATTTGTTCAAGCTTCGCTATGTCACGGCCCAGTGTATTCAACTCAAGCTGACAGTTTTTCAATACGGATTGGACGATCGAAGAAACGAATTGCTCCTGAACCTCCAGGTTTTCTTTAAATTCGATAAAAGCCATTTCTGGTTCAATCATCCAGAACTCGATTAAATGTCGTCTTGTTTTGGATTTTTCTGCCCTGAAGGTAGGTCCAAATGAAAATACCTTCCCAAGTGCCATGGCAGCCGCTTCCATATAGAGCTGACCACTTTGTGAAAGGTATGCATCCTCATCAAAGTACTTGGTCGCGAACAATTCACTCGTTCCCTCTGGTGCGCTTCCAGTTAAAATTGGGGGATCCACTTTAACGAAACCTTCTTCATTAAAGAATTCATATGTAGCACGGATTATTTCATTACGGATCTTCATGACTGCATGCTGCCGTTTTGAACGCAGCCATAAATGGCGGTTATCCATTAAGAATTCAGGACCATGCGCTTTAGGTGTAATGGGATAATCCAATGATTCATGAATGATTTCAATATCTTTCACCTGTAACTCAAAACCGAACGGCGAGCGTTCATCCTTTTGAATGACACCTGTTACATACAAGGATGACTCTTGCGAAACCGATTTCGCACGAGCGAATATTTCTTCACCCACATCAGCTTTCACGACCACACCTTGAATGAAACCAGAGCCATCACGGATTTGAAGGAAAGCAATTTTCCCACTGGAACGTTTGCTGGCAAGCCAGCCTCCAATGGTTACTTCTTGTTCGACGAATTTGCTAGCATCTTTTATTGTAATTTTCACGGAATTTACCTCCAAAAATAGCTTAACTTACTAAGGAATTTACTCTACTTATTATACCCATAGCCCTGCTTACAAGCAAATAAATCAATTGAAGTAGAACTTCCATGCCTTTTCTATCACTCTTATTATGTTTGGAGCATACCCGCCAGATTATATGGTAGATTATTTTTCACTATCGCCCAAAGCTCATTACAGTAAAGTCATCTTGGTATATGTATCATTCGACATTTCCATTTTCAACAAGGGATTGAATCCTATCAACCAATGGTAATCATTTTCGCCTTCAACAAAGTTTCAAATGATGCATATAATTGAAAAGCACTTTTAGGATCTCTTATTTGGCAGGAAAGCAGCTCTTCAAGTCTTTTGATCCGATACCGTAAACCACTCATTGAAATGTTCAATTCTTTCATACTGCATTCAAGATTTCCACCACATTGCAGGAATACATAAAGCGTTTTCAATAATTCCTTCATTTTTGGGTCATCTTTCATTAATAAAGGAGCCAGCATTTTCTCTGCCTTTTTTAGTACCGCTGGAGTACTCCCCGTATGCATTAAAATGGATAGCAGATCTACTTCTTCAAATTTGATAATATCCCAAGTTCCTTCATTCATATTCAATGCGGTTAAATCTTCTTGAAAAACCTCGTGAGCCCGTTCCAATTCATCACTTATTGTGCTAAGACCCATTTTAAAGTTATATCCGCTAAAAACAGTATATAAGTGATTGATGCATTCCTTGGTGCGAAGCTGATATTCAGTTCCCGGACTCATCGGTATAAGCAATACGATATTACCATCCCTTAAGGCTGTTAAGACAACTTGATTCCGCTTTTTAAAGAAACTATAAATCTCTTCGATGATTTTCTGCTGAATGAAATAGTCATTCGCTGTCCCCCGATCGGAGGAAAAATCATAGCCAAGCAACGCAATGGTGAAAGGATGATCCAATGAAGCGTCTAAATACATGCTTTTTTTAATTATTTCTTCTCTGGAAGCAAACTCTCCATTTAATATTTGTTCAAGAAATAAACCTTTTACCCTTTCAAGGGCTTCAAAACTGCTTTTCTCATTTAAGAGGAATAAGGAACCGGTCATGGAAACCCTTTCAAGAATCATTCGATTGATTTCCAGGTTCGTTTTTCCTTCAACCGGATCCGATTGCGCAAAAACACAATAGCCGTAAGTTTTATTTTGTAACGTTATGGGAGTATAAAGCAGCTCCATCCCATCTTTTACGATTCTTCCGGTCTCCAAAGTGACAGGACCATTTTCCCTCATCAGTTTGAGCTGATTCCTGACTTCCCTTACCTTCCCTATGTGAAACCCAGCATGATAAACCTGATTGCTATTGAAATTCTCCATCAACAAAGGAATTTTCGTTTTCTGATAAACCATCCTCACTATCGATTGAAGGCTTCTTCCGTTAATTAACTCCTCTGTCAGCAAATTATGAATATCCATCACTTTTGATAAACTATTGCGTTCTTCCAGCAGCTTTTCATATGTTACGGCAAGCTCTTGTACAATCGGTTTGGTTTTATAATATTTCAACTCATCTTGAATCTCCAGGCCCCATAAATGTATCGATTTACCTTCGTATCTACACTCTGATTGCCCTGCTCCCTTACAGGCACTTTCTTTAAAAATCACTTCGTGACCGCAGACCGTCGAATAAAATCCACTTGCATAACCCGTCAATGTATAACAGACTGGCTTTTCCGCAATGCCTGTCTGGGTGATATGTTCCTCTGCCTCATAGGAATTCACCCAAACCCCTTCCACCTTTACAGAGTGTACATCCGTTTGATTATCCATTGATAATTCCAGGTTCGTAGTATTAACTTTTGTATAACCCTGCAGCATATGTAAGATTGGACCTTGCCTCAGTATTTCCTTTACCGTTGACAAATCCCCTTTTAGTGCCTTATTAGCATCATTGACTCCGATATTCCAGCCATAACGTATTAAAAAAGACTTCATTCTTTCAAATCCAATATTCTCGATCAAGTCTTTTCTTAGGGTACCGAAAATTGAAGAGGAAGTCAGGATCATCCTCTCATCATTTAAATGAATTTCTCCTTCATCATTCTTAAGATTCAAAAGATTCGTCATGATTCCCCACGGCTTTCCTTTTACATAATATTATACTTTTTCCATACCTTACCTATCAAGATAAAAATGTAAACGCATTCATATCATGCAGTGGTGGAAAAGCCGGTGGGAGTCCGATACAAACCATTCTTTTTCACGTTTTTCTACTCAGATTAATTCGTTCGGAGCCGGATCAAATCAGCATCAATGCCTTCATCTTCATTTATCCACTTATCGTTTGTCCAGCCATGAAGGTCATAATCGTCCATTGCCAAGTCCACAAAAGCTTTGAATTTATCTGATTGTCCATTTGAATCTGCCATTTTCATGGTTTCCAGCCTAATATTTTCATGGTTACCCGCATAATTGATTTCATATAATTCATTCCTGCCACCAAATTCCGTTCCGATGGAATCCCATATAAGTTTCATCAGTTTTACCCTTTCCACTGCCGAAACCCCGCCAGAACCCTTATAATATTTTTCGAGATACGGACGGACCTCAGGGTTTAAAAAATCCTTGGAGCTTGATGGGAGTTGAATGAGATTACCTGCTACAACCTGTTCAAATATCTGTTTTACCTTTGGCCATACCATAGGTGCAAACACCCTATATGCAGTTGCGTATGTGCTATTGGGCAGAACAGTGCCATACGGCCCTTCCATCGGATCTGTAGCCATCGCTGTCGAGATTGCCCAAAACATGTTCCTGTAAGCAAGCACTTCCCCGATGTTGGCTTGTACTCCCCTAAATTGATTCGTTCCTGCCATCTCCGTAGCCTTCATCAGAAGCCCAGCCATAAAGTCCAATTTCACCGCATAGCGTGTACAGCCATGAAATGTATATCGGTTCATCCACCCAGTCTTGGATCTAAATCCATTGGCAATTTCCACATTATTATAGGCAAATACATTCTCCCATGGGATGAATACATGATCAAGGACGATGACTGCGTCATTCTCGTCGAACCGACTAGAAAGCGGGTAATCGAAAGGAGTGCCTGTCCTCGCAGCCGTTTCTTCAAAAGATTGTCTGCTGATCATTTTTAATCCCGGCGCATTCATCGGCACAAAGAAAATCAATGCATGGCTTCTATCCCCTTCCCCAAGATCGACAGGAGAATAATTCGCGACAAAATTATAATTCGTAAGTGCTGCTGAAGTTCCAACCATTTTAGCTCCACTTACGATTATTCCATCATCCCGCTCTTCCACCGTACGTACAAATACCTCTTTATTTTCATGTAGCGGTTTATTCCTGTCCATTGCCGGATTTATAATTGTGTGGTTACAGAAGGGAACGTCCCTTGTGGTTTTTTCATACCATCTTTTCGCATTATCTTCAAATCCCTTATAAAAATCGCTATACGGTCCCAATGATCCTGTAAAAGCAGCTTTGTAATCAGGGGTACGACCCATGAAACCATAGCTCAATTTTGACCATTCTGCTATGGCATCCCTTGCTTCAAGCAGCTCTTTTGCGTTCTTTGAAGCCTTGAAGAACTTATGGGTAGTATGGCCTTCATCTGTCTTAGCCGTTAAAATCCGAGCACTAACCGGATCATGGAGAGCATCATATAGTTGGCCAATTGACCTGGCAGAATTGCGATATGCTGGGTGTGTCGTCACATCATCTACCTTATCGCCGTTCAAGAATACCGTTCTTCCGTCTCGTAAACTTTCTAAATACTCTTTGCCATTCATCATCGGAACATCCCCCATTCACAATCTTTCAATTTGGATTTCTAGCTTTATACTAACTAAATGTTCAAGGCATTTTTCTGTTGAAACCCATCTTTTTTCTAACATTTTTTGTCTGATTTTACTGAATAATCTAAATATGTTGAACTTAAACAAATAATCATATACGATATCATATATGATTATTAATAAAATCAAGGGGTGAGTGTCCATGGCAAAAGCAAGAGTGAAACTCAAACAGTCAGATTATTCGGAAGAAATGGAAATACTGTCGAACCGCTATATATTAATGAACGGTGATAAGTATGAGGTATCACAAATCAATTTGGATAACCCTATTTCAGGAACGGTATATGGAACATTATTAAACTATAAAGGATCATTGGAAGCATTGAAGGGAAAGGTCGACCATCCTCCTTATAATGAACCTCCTAAAGGGCCGATCCTATATATTAAACCTAGAAACACGTTTTCTTCTTTTTCAAATCCAGTTCCCCTTCCAAACGGCATACCTGAATTGGAAATCGGGGCCGCACTGGGAATTGTAATCGGTAAAACGGCTACAAGAATCAAGAAAGAACATGCATTGGATTATATAGAAGGTTTTACGATCGCCAATGATATTAGCGTTCCACATGAAAGTGTTTTCCGTCCTGCTATCCGCCATAAAGCCCGTGATGGATTTTGCCCGATCGGTCCATGGGTCGTATCCAAGGAATCGATATCCAGCCCCGATTCTTTAGGAATCCGTGTATATATAAATGGAGAGCTAAAGCAAGAAAATTCAACTTCAAATCTAATTCGCTCCATATCCCGCCTTATTGAGGATGTAACAGACTTCATGACTTTGAGTACGGGTGACGTCCTTCTAGTTGGAGTTCCAGAGAATGCACCGCTGGCAAAAGCCAATGATCATGTCAGAATAGAAATAGACGAAATCGGGCATTTGGAAAATACTATCATTTCCGAGGAAAAACTATCACTGGAGGGGATTTTATGAAGAGAGCACGTGTAGCCTATGCAGGTGCCGTACATCCAGCAAGTGAATATTATGGCCAGCTCAAATTGGCGGATGGACGGATTGTCAATGAGCAGGATGTTGTCTGGCTTCCCCCGGTGGAACCACGAACTGTCTTCGCGCTTGGCCTGAATTATGCAGACCATGCGAAGGAGCTTGCTTTTAAAGCCCCGGAAGAACCCCTTGCGTTCTTAAAAGGTCCCAATACCTTTATCGGCCACCGTGGGCAGACAAGACGGCCTGCTGATGCAGCTTATATGCATTATGAATGTGAACTTGCAGTCGTCATAGGTAAAAAGGCGAAAAACATAAAAAAGGAAGAAGCCTATAAGTATGTAAGTGGATATACGATTGCAAATGATTATGCAATACGTGATTATCTGGAGAATTACTACCGACCAAACTTAAAGGTCAAAAATCGCGATACCTGCACCCCCATTGGACCTTGGCTAGTCGATGCCGAAGATATTCCAGATCCTTCGAACCTTGCCATCAAAACTTACGTCAACGGAAAATTGACTCAGCAAGGCAACACGAAAGACATGATTTTCGGCATTGCTGATTTAATTGAATATTTCAGCAGCTTCATGACATTGAGTCCAGGCGATATCATTTTGACAGGCACACCTGAAGGATTGGCGGATACCGCTGTAGGCGATGAAATCATCACTGAAATTGAAGGAATCGGGAAACTCATCAGCACAATAGTCGGTGACGATGCATTTACTGAAGGCAGGGATCGGCCGCATCTAAAAATCCAT
Source organism: Peribacillus sp. NPDC055009 (assembly GCF_053608705.1). Classification (NCBI taxonomy): domain Bacteria; kingdom Bacillati; phylum Bacillota; class Bacilli; order Caryophanales; family Bacillaceae; genus Peribacillus; species Peribacillus sp. NPDC055009. Next base: position 200,066 of record NZ_JBSGVZ010000007.1, read on the forward strand.
AATTAACGGAAGGGACTAATCACATGCCTCATATAATTATTGAATATACGGATAATATCAAAGATGAAATCCAGATTGATGGCTTATTAAAGAAGGTGAATGATGTCCTGATATCTTACCCTTCCATCTTTCCAATTGGCGGCATTCGATCCCGGGCCATTGAATTGAAGCATTATCGTGTTGCCGATGGTACAGAGGATGATGCCTTTGTTCATGCCATCCTAAAAATTGGCGCTGGACGCCAGGACAGTGATAAAACCAAAGTATGTGACCATCTATTCGAAACGATGGAATCTCATTTGGCATCCCTCTTTTCAAAAAGATATCTTGCACTCTCCATGGAACTTACGGAATTCAGTAATTTTGGCACATATAAAAAGAATAATATCCATGATCGATATCATAAATGAACAAGATTTCATATTTAAAGGCCTCCCCCTTCATTGGGGAGGCCTTTAAATTATTATGTTTTGCCACTGCTGCCGCGCTCAGTTGATTTCTGCAAGGTTTTCAGTACGGTTCAAGAACTCCTTGACACGATCCACATATTCCTGTTTATCATAGCCGTTATATAAAGCGCTCGCCATACGGACCGGATCTCCAAAAAAGAATCTTTCGTACAGCGTTTGCCTGGATCCAAATGAACTCATGCATACATCCCATGCGAGACGATACAATTTGACCCTGTCATATGCTCCACCATTCGCTGCTTGAAGATATTTATCCAAATCCGGTCGAAGCTCCGAATTGAAATCGGCTTCATTTGGAATCGCCATTAAGCCGCTAGCTCCAAGAAGCTGCATTATTTCACTGAATCTAGGGTAAATTTTCGGATAATAATTACGGGCAATGTTTAATGGTGTAAAATCAGGTGTCATCATTCCCCATTTATCCAATTTCGCGTTTGCCTCCGAAGCTGTTATGAAAGCCTTTAGCGTTTCAAGCGCCATGATGACTTCCGATATTTTCTCCTGAACATGCTGGTATTGCCCGATATTGATGGTTTCCGCCATAAGTTGCAAAATCCCCAGAATGAACTCGGTTTTGGCGATATTCTTCGATACCACCTGATGGGTCATATGAACAACTGCATTGCTTTCATTATATGCCTGGTTGCAAATGCCGACATCCCCATATGCAAATACCCGATTCCAAGGAACGACTACATCATCAAAAACGATAATCGTATCCATCTCCTCAAATCGTGAACCAAGTGGATGGTCAAAATGTGATTTGCCATAGTCGAATGATTCACGACAGATGAATTTCAACCCCGGTGTATTATTTGGAATGGAGAATGCGAATGCATAAGGGTTTTCTTCTTCTGATTGTTTTAGCAATGTCGAAGGGAAAACCATGATTTCATCCGTTATTCCTCCTTGTGTAGCTAATAATCTGGCTCCCTTTATAATAAGCCCTTCTGAATTCTTGCCAGCAATTCTTGCAGCGATGTAAGGATCCGGAAGCTTTGCGGCACTAACTCCCCTATTAACCTGTGGTTGAATCAAGGTATGTGTCAACGACAAATCCTTTTCCCGGCAGAGCTCATAATAATCCTTCATATTTTTTGAAAATGCCGAATCCTGAGTGCCGAACATATCCGCTGCAGTACCGTACGCCATCATCCCACTGTTGATATAGTCAGGGGAACGTCCCATCATTCCATTATTATGCCTTGCCCATTCTTGAAACATCTTCCTCCTTTTTTCAAGGTCTCCCTTTGTCCGCGGCTGCATGAATGAGGTCCCTACTCTTTCGTTTGAAGTTGGTGAAATATAAGTCATGATGTCATTTTTCGCGGAATCATGCTGCAAATCATATAATTCAGCCTGTGTTTTCATGACCCCTTTAAAAGCTGGGTGCTGACTGATCTTATCTTTTACTTGCTCTCCATTGATCCATACATTCGCCTTTGCTTTGTCTACCCTATCGATATATTCTTTACCTGTTTTAGCCGGCATGCTTGCATCCCCCTTTAAAATCGATATAAATGAAGCGCTTACAATTAAAATTCCAAATATTGAATTAATTTATATAACAAAATATACCATGTGTTATGATATATATAAAATACTTTAAAAATTCAATATGTATATGTAAATCATATGTATGAGGTGTATAAAATGGACATCCGGCAGTTAAAATATTTTGTGACAATCGTTCAGGAAGAACAAGTAACCAAAGCTGCAAAAAAATTACATATGGCTCAACCGCCTCTTAGCCAGCAACTTAAATTGATGGAAATGGAAATTGGTGAAAAACTTTTCGATCGGAATGGAAAGAAACTTAAACTCACTGAGACTGGTCAGGTTTTATATAAAAAAGCTGAAGCTCTATTGAATCAGTTTGAAGAAACACTTCTGGAAGTGAAGGAAGTCAGTAAAGGGGTAAAGGGCACTCTTTCCATAGGGTCTGTAAAAACCTGCTTTTCTTACATTCCGCAAAGGATGAGAACCTTTAGAGTAAAATACCCTGATATACGATTCAAGTTAATGGAAGGTGATACGTTCCGTTTAACGGAAGGCTTAATAAACAGGGAAATCGAGTTGGCCATCGTGCGACTCCCAATTAATGGTAAGCAGTTTTCTTCGGTTAACCTTCCACCGGAAGATTTTGTACTTGTCACCCCACATGATTGGGATATCCCAGACTTCATCGAATTTAAACAAATCAAGGAATTTCCCCTCTTGTTGCTGCATAGGGTAAGCGGTCAAGGTACATATGAGCTTATAGTGGATGAGTGCTTCAGACATGGATTTGAACCTACGATTGTATGTGAATGTCCTGATGCTGCAATGATATTATCTTTAGTGAAGGAAGGAATAGGAGCTACCATCATGCCACGTACCACATCAAATTCGTTTTCAACCCAGGGTATAAATATAGTCGAATTGATAGATTGTGAAGTACAATCCGAAGCCGCCCTTATTTGGCTCGAAGAACGCTATCTTTCCAAAGGCGCCGTCAAATTTCTAGAAACTTTTTCCGAATGAATGGCCAGTTTTCCTTAAATCTTCATTTCATTTGCACCTTTTCTAATAATCTATGGTGTTGGTTGGAATTTCTATTCCATTGAAAAGAAAAAAAGCAACCTAGATGGCTGCTTTTAAAAATCGATTCACAAGTTCGATGAGCTGCACTTTATTTATATGCATACCATTCAATGTCGCAAAACACCCTTAACATCATGACCCGTATTGGACTTTACGAGGATTTCATTATAATTGTCTTTTGTAACCGTTTCCAAATCTGTCCTGCGGTTACTGAACAGGGAACCTAAATAGCATGCGAGGAACCCAAGAGGAATGGAAACGATTCCTGGTGAATTCAAAGGGAAAATCGGGTCACCTGTCATGATGGTGGCTCCGGGAACCGGGTTCCAGACATTTGGACTTAAGGCCACGAGCAAAAGTGTACCAAAAAGACCTGTCATCATACCGACCATTGCACCGGTTTTATTGAATTTTTTCCAATAGATGGTGAGAAGGATGACCGGCAAATTCGAACTGGCTGCCAATGTAAAAGCAATCGATGCCAGAAACGCTACATTGAATTCCTGCAGACCTAATGATAAAACGATTGCAAGTGCAGTCACACCAATGGACGCCCATCTAGCCATCGTCATTTGCTGTTTTTCCGTTGCTTTTCCATCTTTTAAAATTTCATTGTAAAAATCATGTGAAAATGCCGTAGCACCTGTTAAAACGATTCCCGCAACAACTGCCAGTATCGTTGCAAAGGAAACGGCCGCAATAAAGGCGAATAAGATGTCCCCGCCCACAAGTTGGGCCAATAATGGTGCAGCCATGTTACCCGCTGGATTAGCGGTCATGATATTCGATGTTCCAACCAACTTCGCAGCACCGAATCCGAGAAAAATGACCATGATATGAAAAGCACCCATAATCCACATCACCCAAACAACCGACTTCCTTGCCACTTGTGCATTCGGGACAGTCAGAAAACGTATTAAAATGTGCGGTAGACCTGCCGTTCCCAGAATTAGGCCCAGGGACAAGGAAGCTGCATCCCACCCACTGGCATATTTAATACCTGCCTTCAGGTAAGCTGCTCCCATGGGTGTCGCTGTTTTCATTTCCGTGAAAATTCCGATGAAACTAAAATTCAGCTTCCACATGACGATCATGAATAATATAAACACGCCGCCAATCAGCAGGATTGCTTTAATGATCTGCACCCAGCTCGTCGCCGTCATCCCCCCAAATAGTACAAATACCAACATGACAATACCTACGATAATGACAGAGGTATTATACGGGATGTCTAAAAGCAATTTAAATAAAGCACCTGCCGCAACAAGTTGACCCAGCATGTACATCACTGATATCACCAAGGTATTAAAAGCGGTCACTCCCCGGACCTGTTTATATTTAAACCTTGTAGTCACCATATCAGCCAATGTGTATTTCCCTAAGTTCCTTAAAGGTTCAGCCACCAGGAATAATACAACAAGGAATGAAACAAGTGCTCCGTACATCAGGAAAAATCCATCATACCCCGTTAAGGAAAATGCTCCAATCAACCCTAAAAATGTGGAAGCCGACATAAAATCCCCGGCCAATGCAAGTCCATTTTGCCTAGCTGTCAAACCGCCCCCAGCCGTATAAAAAGAGCCTGCCGTTTTAGTTTTTTTGGAAGCGAAATACGTAATGAAAAGGGTGCCTATCGACATTAGTGCAAAAAGAATAATAACTGTCCAATTCATGATTCAAAGCCCTTCTTTCTCGATGATTTCTTTTATTTGTTCATCGATTCTTTCGGATTTCCTTACATATACGCTGCAAACCCATACAGACATAACCGTGATGGAGACACCGTACACCCACGCCCATGTTATGTCTCCAATGAAAGGGTGATCCAGGATATCAGTGTAAAAAACTAAGAAGGGCAAAAGCAGTGAATATCCCATAAAGAATATCGTAAAAGGGATTACGAATTTCTTTTTATCGGAAAGCATATTCTGAAACTCTTTGGAAGCAACAATCCTTTCATAATCCACTAGATTAGTTTGTTCCGATTCTTGAAGGTTTTTTTCCAATCGAACCATCTCTTCACACCTCTTCTGATATTTATTTTTCAAAGACGGTACTTTAAATAGTATTGAGCCTTTCCATTGCCAAATCTTTTCCAAAAACCCAAACAACTTATCTGCACAAGAAGGGCTAATCCCATCCCTAAGCTTTCCGAACGCATTTTGTCTAACCGGTGACACATACAGATAGGGCAGCAGTTAGTTCCCACTGCTGCCCTGTCCCAGACTATATCTTATAGAAGGCTTGCACTTTCGCAATAGACTTCGCTTGCATATCCTTCATCCGTTTTGGTTTATTTATACTTTCACGTTTCAAATCTTCCAGTTTTCCATCAAACTTTCACCAATTCCCTAAACGGTGACAATTGGTCTTGGAACAGGTATATATAAACAAGCGCCCTATCAAAATGACAATGTGCGGTCAATGTATGTTTTTGCCGAAACACTCGATCATTCATCCTGAAACCCGCTTTTTTCAGATGATGAATTCAGGCTTGCTTTTTGCCAGAATCGGTTCTTTAAGAGGAACTTCTTCACCTGATATTATATCAAGGACAGCAGAAGCCTCATCAAACCATGAATCCGGGGCTTTTGCTCCCCAAAATGTCTGGCGTCTTGGATCATTCAAATCCCAATGAATCGGTTCGATATCCGGGTCAGATGTTAAGTAATCCCCATTGTATAATTCGATTCTGTGACCGTCCGGGTCTCTTAAATATAGGAAGAATGCATTGGATAGGCCATGCCTTCCTGGTCCGCGTTCGATGGACTGTGCATATCCAAGTGATGCCAGTACATCACAGGCATGGATAATTGCAAGGGGGTCAGGCAGAAAGAAGCCTACATGATGAAGTCTTGGACCGATTCCGTTCATGAATGCCTGGTCATGGACGGTTTGCTTTCTATGTAGCCACGTAGCCCATAATTGGCCCGACTCATCCACTGTATCTTCCGAGCAGGCAAAACCTAATTCTTTCACATAAAAATCATAGGCTTTTTGGACATTTGTTACATTACAATTCACATGATCGATCCTTTGGACCCTTGACCCCCTATGCATATCGAATCTTTGCAGCAATCTCTCTGCTTTATCCATTTTGCTGAAAAACTCGATTGGCAATCCGGAAATATCCTGAACTCGGAGCGACTTGCCTAGTGCATGCTGTGTTCCTTCCTTCATCCACTTCATTTTCATTCCCTTGGACAGGAAGAAAGATTCCAATTCTTCAAGGTCCTCCTCTTTTTCAACCTTGTATCCTATCGCTTCAACGCTTGGCTTTTCTGCCTTTTGCAAGATAAGCGAGTGATGATGCGCTTCCTCTAAACCACGTAAATATATGTGATCATTCGTTCTTTCTGTTTCAATAAAACCTAAAGCATCCACATAAAAGGCTCTTGATTTATCTAAATCCGTTACATTAAGTATCGTTCTCGCAACACGAATAATAGAAAAATTCATTGTATTCTCCCCTTCTTTATGACACCCGATTATTTTTCAGCAGAAGAAACGGCATTTCGTTTTATGTCCCCAAATTTCGGAATGTGATGTTCTCCAATTGCTACGTGGATAACTTGTGTTTCCGTATAGAATTCAAAGCTATAATGGCCACCTTCACGTCCTACCCCACTATATTTCGATCCTCCAAACGGTATCCGCAAATCCCTTACGTTTTGGGAATTCACCCATACCATCCCACTATCGACAGCTTGAGCAAACCTATGTCCCCGTTTCATATCATTTGTCCATACATATGCAGCAAGCCCATACTTTACATCATTAGCCATTCTCAGTACTTCCTCTTCGGTCTTGAAAGGAATGACTGCCATGACTGGTCCAAAAATCTCTTCTTGTGCTACCGTCATATCATTTGTACAGTTCAAGAGAAGCGTCGGGGCAATATAATTCCCTTCGTTGAACGCACTTGGTATCGCACCGCTTACAATTTCAGCCCCTTCATCTTTTGCTATATCCAGATAACGGGAGACATTATTAAAGTGGTCACGATGGATCAGCGGTCCGATTTCCGTTTCTGGATCCATTGGGTTTCCAATTTTGATATTATGAACACGTTCCTTCAATTCTGCAACGAACTGGTCTATTATCGATTCATGGACAAATAATCTGGAATTGGCTGTGCATCGCTCCCCATTGAATGAATAGATTCCCCAAACCACCGAATCCAGGGCCTTTTCCAGATCGGCATCTTCAAAAATGACGGCTGGTGATTTACCTCCGAGTTCCATGGAAAAACGTTTCATCGTATCCGCACCATTTTTAATGATTTCAGCGCCAGTTGTCGTTTCTCCGGTAAAGGATATCAATTGGACCTCTGGATGGGCAACCAAGGACGCCCCAGCTGTCTCCCCAAAACCGTGAACGATATTGAATACGCCCTTTGGCAGACCGGATTGGTCAATGATTTGTGCTAATTTATTGGCAGTCAATGGAGACCACTCCGCCGGTTTAAGGACACATGTATTACCTGTAGCCAGAGCCGGGGCGATCTTCCAGGTTTCTAACATGAAAGGCGCATTCCAAGGAGTGATTAATCCTGCCACTCCTATCGATTTATGAATCGTATAATTGATGAAAGTGTCATCCACTTGATACGACTCCCCTATCAGCCTGCTTTTCACCATTTCAGAATAAAAACGAAAATTCTCCGCTCCCCTTGCCGCCTGTTTTTTTGTCTGGCTAATCGGCAACCCTGTATCAAGGGATTCCAAAAAGGAAATTTCTTCGGCATTCTCTTCTATTAAATCAGCAATCCTATTAATGTACTTCAATCTTTCTTCCACTTTCATCGTTCTCCATGGACCGTTATCGAATGCAGCTCTTGCGGCGGCTACCGCTTGATCAATATCCTCTTTAAATCCTTCTGCCACATTATTGATTGCTTGATTATTAAAAGGGCCTAGATTTTCAAATGTTTTTCCTGAGATTCCATCAACAAATTGACCATTGATGTAATGCTTGACATCTTGCACCGGAAAAGTTTGCATGAATAAATCCTCCTTTAAAAATTAATTCAGGAAGATGACAATAATCGTTTGGATTTGTGCAATCTTCCCAATCTAGCAATTATGACTGGATTTTTTGGTCAATCAAACCGTATGATTGAAGGGTTTCACGCAGTTCTTTTTCCAACGGTTCCGAAGGCGGTCCCATCGGCGGCCGTAATGCAGGATTGATTTTCCCCATCATCCCCATCGCAGCTTTTAATGGTCCTGGATTGGTTTCTTTAAACAAAACATCATTCAATGGCATTAATTTGTAATGGAGGTCAAGTGCCTTTTCCACATCACCCTCCACCCAATGGTTATAAATTTCAGCCACTTCTTTAGGAGTGATATTAGCTGTAGCACTAATATGTCCTGCTCCTCCAATAGCCAGCATCGGATAGCATAATAATTCGATGCCAGAATATAAGAGAAAATCCCTTCCGCAATTCAATAAGACACGGTTCACATGTTCAAAATCTTTATTAGATTCCTTTACGCCAATTATATTTTCACAATCTTCAGCAAGGCGTGCCAATGTCTTAACTTCCAAATTCGTTGCCGTTCTTCCGGGAATGTTATAAACGATAAGCGGGATATCAACGGATTCGGCCACCGTCTTAAAGTGATTGTAAAGTGCCTGCTGATTCGGCTTATTGTAATAAGGAACGATGACTAAAGCAGCATCAGCCCCCATTTCCTGTGCCCTTTTAGTCAAATGCAATGTTTCTTTCTGATTGGCAGATCCAGTACCTGGTGCAACCGGAACACGTGCTTTTGCTGCTTTGATTGCCGTTTCCATCACTAATTCCCGTTCCTCAATCGTTAGAGAACTCGGCTCGCCGGTAGTCCCGCATACCGAGATTCCATGGGAACCGCTTTCAATATGCCAGTTTACAAGATTTTCAATGGCCTTTACATCCACTTCCATCTTGTCATCAAATGGAGTGATAATTGGAGCTATGGATCCTCTTAAACGACTTTTGATTTCCTCGTACATTTTTTCTACCGCCCTTTCATTATTTGAATATTCGGAATAATTAAATGAAAAAATCGGCCTTGCTTTTATGAATAATCGATCGACTATTATAAAACAAGGCCTGGGTCATCAAAGTGCCTGATCGTGATTAGTTTCCGACCTCTGCTTGAATGTATTGATGGCATTCAGTTTATGCTTTCTAACCAGAGATTCGATTTCTTCAAAAGATGCTTTTTCCTTTAAAAGCTTTATGATGCTTTCATGTTCGCGAATCGATTGGACTGCGCGTTGCGGTACCATGGTGAACATGGACTTTCTGACTCTATTCATTCTTTGTTGAGCCTGTTTAATTTCCTCCTTCAAAAAGGAATTTCCGCACTTTTCATAAATTTCCTCATGGAAACATTCGTTTAACTTACCAAACAGCTCTAATTCAAAGTTATGGAGGGCTTTTTCCATTTCCTTGTTTAAATTAATCAGATTTTCAAAATCATCATCTTTCATCGTTAAAGAACTAAGGGCAGCTGCATATCCTTCAAGCAAAGATAGAACTGAAAGAGTTTCAATGTATTCGCTCTCATTAATGCTTGTAACCACTGCTCCACTATAAGGCTTATATTGAATAAGGCCGTCGGATTCCAGTTGTCTGATCGCTTCCCTGACAGGAATCGGACTTAGACTAAGTTCTTTTGCCGTTTGATCGATAATGATCCGCTGTCCAGAACCATATGTTCCATCCAAAATTAATTTACGAAGGTGCTCATAAGCTATTTGCTTTTTGCTGGGTATTTTGTTTTTCTCTTCCATATTTTCATCATATATGAAATCATATATGATTGCAATCGATTTTTATTAAAAATCATATATGATTTTTTCTTTATGTACTGTTTCTCTGCAGGACTTAATGGGACAAAAACTCCATTGATAAAAAGGGAGATCAGTAATCGACCTTTCCTGTGCCATAGATATAATTCAACTAAAATAACCTGCAGACACTGATGTAGCCAGGTAGTCTGCAGGTTATTAAAAAATTATGCCATTTTTGATTTAACGAATGAATGTATTCTTTCAACTGCTGCTTCCAGCAGCTCCAGTGAAGTTGCATAAGAGAGTCTGATGTTATCAGGTGCACCGAACCCTGAACCTGGAATAACAGCCACTTGAGCTTCTTCCAGCAACGCAGTCGTAAAATCTTCGACATTGCTGTACCCTGTTAATTCAACTGCACGTTTAACGTTCGGGAATAAATAAAATGCCCCTTGTGGTTTAATGCAGCTTACTCCTGGAATTTCAACCAATTTATCATATATCTTATTCAAACGGCCTTCAAATGCCTGACGCATTTCCTCAACTGGCTCCTGCGTACCTTCATAAGCCGCAATAGCACCATATTGAGCAGTTGTGGTAGGATTTGATGTGCTATGGCTGGCAAGGTTCGCCATTGCTTTAATGATGGACTCATCACCGGCTGCATAACCTATTCTCCAGCCAGTCATCGAATGCGATTTAGAAACACCATTGATGATGATCGTTTGCTTTTTCAATTCAGGTGAAATCTCTGCAATGGATGTATGTTTAGCATTTCCATATACCAATTTTTCGTAAATTTCGTCGGAAACGATCAAGATATCATGAGCCAGGCAAACTTCCCCGATAGCCGCCAATTCTTCCCTGGAGTAAAGCATGCCCGTTGGATTGCTTGGCGAGTTGATGATAACCGCTTTCGTTTTTTCGGTAATTGCTTGTTCTAATTGTTCTTTAGTGATTTTATATTGATTTTCTTCCGTACCGACTACATAAACCGGCTTTCCGTCAGCAAGCTTGATTTGCTCAGGATAGCTCACCCAATATGGTATCGGAACAATGACTTCATCTTCTTCGTCCAGGATAGCTTGAAACAATGTGTAAAGCGAGTGCTTTGCACCTGAGCCAACTACAATTTCAGACGGTTTGTAATCCAAGCCTTGATCACGCTTTAATTTAGCCGCAATTGCTTCTTTTAGCTTCGGCAGACCAGCGGATGGCGTGTATTTAGTTTGACCTTCATTCATGGATAGAAGTGCTGCATCTATGATATGTTGGGGTGTATTATAGTCTGGTTCACCAGCACCCAAACCAATTATATCCAGACCTTGGGCCTTAAGCTCCTTTGCTTTTGCCGTAATGGCCAATGTTGTTGATGGCGTTAATGACTGAACCCGGTTCGCTAATTTCATATTAAATTAATCCTCCATTCTAAATGCTTCGATAATACTTTAGCCATTCCCCAGTTTTAAAATCATAATAGTCATAGTTAAAACGCTCGGATTCATCAAGATACGTTACTTCCCAAAGCGGAACGTTTTTTTCCATGCCTAGCTTAACCGAAATGATTTTTTGGGGATTAAGCTTTTCTTTGACAATGTTTAAAATCTCTTTTTTTGATTTACCATCTTTATAGTTTTCCACTACTATTTCTTTCTTCTTGTCCTCAGGAAGCCAGACTATTTTTTTAGTCCCTTTTTCTCCCTTACCAATGATGACGGAGTATGAATCCTGCCCATTATAAAGGTAGAATTCTTCCATGGTCACAAGGCCGCCCTCTTCCTTCGCCTTTTTAAAAGCCTCATTACCAGCCTCTTTTTTAGGCTGCAACGCTTTAATATATGCCCCGCTGACAAATCCGATAAAACAAAGGACCAGGATGGAAGCAATAATCAACCATTTTTTCAAAGCTGCTTTTCCCTCTTTCTATGTACGATAAATTGTAAATATCGCTTTTTCTTGATCTTCGGAATCCAATGCCAGACCGAACATTAAATCATCTTTTTTCAATGTTCGGTTCAAGGAATCCACAATTTTATACAGATCAGGAGAATGTTGCAACCTGACTGTTGAAATTACTTCGATTTTACTTTCCATGAGACGCCCCTCCATTTTAATAAATTGTCAACAACCACTGGTATGAATAGGATTTGAAGGCTTTACCACCTATCACATTATACCAGTTCAAAGGTTATTTTTCTTTATAAATTCATAAAAATCCATTTTAGATTAATGAAATATCTAAAGATTCTTTAAATCCACTTCTCTATCATTTCAGCCATTTCTGTTATTGAGGCTTGGTGCCAGTTCACTTCGGGAATGGCCTTTTGAAATTCAGGTCCGTATTTGGCAGTGATTATGCGGCGATCAAGTATAACCAAAACCCCTTTATCTTCTGGCGTCCGTATAAGCCTGCCGAATCCTTGCCGGAACCTTAACAGGGCCTCAGGTAAAGAATAAGCAGAGAAAGGATTACGCCCTTGCTTCTCGAGAAGTTGACATTTTGCTGCTGTCACTGGTTCATCCGGTGGCGAAAATGGCAGCCTGACAATGATTAAACAAGATAAATCCTCGCCTGGGATATCGACGCCTTCCCATAGGCTGGTTGTCCCAAACAGGACTGCTTTCTCGAAGTTTTGGAAATTCCTGAGCAGCCTCATCCGGCTTCCGCCAGAAATCCCTTGTGCAAACAGGGTGAACTCATCCAGGACCCCACTGTCTTTGATGGAATTATAGGTCGCCCGCAGCATTTCATGCGAGGTGAATAATACCATCATCCTCCCTTTCGCTGCTTGAGCGGCAGCAATAATATGGTTTGCCGCGGTTTCGGAGAATTCCTCCACCGATAAGCAATTGATATCTGGTAGATCATTTGGAACCAGTACCTTTACGAGTTCCTTATAAGGAAAGGGAGAAGGAAAACTTGCTGTCTGCATCGGTTCATTCTCTAAACCGAGTTGTTCTTTAAAATACTTAAAAGAATCTTTCACAACGAGGGTTGCCGATGTCATGACCACACTTTTTTGGCGTCCGAAATAGGAATCCCATAACCGTTTGCTTCCTGCAATCGGCTGAACCGTCAAAGTCACCCCATGCTGGGGTGCTGCATTCGTATAATCAAGCCAATAAATATTTTCTTCATGCGGCTTGATGAAGAATTCATGCAAGGAGTCCCTGGTATCCTGTAAATGTCCAAGCAGCACCTCGATATCATTCAAATGAAATAATGAATTTTTTCCTAATGGGGACTCATTATTCAATAAAAGGGCCAATCTTTTCTCTAACTCCGTGATGATGTATCCTAATAAATCCACCAATCGCTCAGCGACCAGAATCGCTTTACCCCATCTTCCATCATCTATTTTGAATGAAAGCCGTTTCGGACTCATGGAACGTGAAAGTTTTTCCGCCTGATTGGAAATGTAATAAAAAAGCTGTTCGAATTCATAAGAAAAATCACTAAGCTTTTGATCTAATTCATGCGTGGACTTCCCCTCGGCAAGTCCATTATTTAAGAGCATCCTGCCCAATTTATATAATAATTGCTTTTGATCTGATGTCCCTAGTCTGTTTAAAACCGTCTTCACCGAAATGTAATTTAGCCTGCTCCCAAGCTGTTTAGATGCTGCCTGTTCCAAATGGTGTGCTTCATCGAGTATCAAATACCCTTTTTTTGGAATCAAGGCATCTTCTGTAAGCAGATCCGTCATTAAAAATGAATGGTTAGTAATGATGATATCCGCCTTGGCGGCTGTTCTTTTTGCCCGTTCAAAAAAATCCAATTCAAGCCAGGGCTGTTTTAATCCGGCGTATGTAAGACCATCACTTTGCAGCCGATTCCAAAATAGCTGACCGCCGCTTGTAAGATTCAATTCATCTTTATCTCCTGTTAAGGTTTCAGTAAGCCAAACCAATATCTGCATTTTCGTTAATGCCGTTTCATAATTATCTTCCTTCTCACGCAATGCCCTTTCAAACTTTGCCAAGCTCAAATAATTACTTCTCCCCTTTAGCAAAACAGCTTGAAAGGTAAAGGGAAGTATTTTTTTAAGCTTGGGAACCTCATTTTGAAGAAGTTGATCCTGTAGCTGAAGCGTGTATGTTGAAACGACGACAGGTTTATGATGTTTTTTTGCAAAATAGACGGCCGGAAGCAGATAGCCTATGGATTTCCCAATACCTGTCCCAGCTTCAATGATTGCATCCTGGCTGGATTCGAAGGAATGGTTAATCATGTTCATCATAGCAAGTTGTCCGCTTCTTGCTTCAAAGGCAGGGTATGCACTTTGAAGCATGGCTATTTTTTTCTCATCATCAAGAGGAAATTCCGCCCCCGTGTCTTTTTGATCACCTTCGTCTTCGGCCTTTTTAAATGCAAGGCCCCTATAAGTAATAAGATCAGGTGAATGGACTTCTGCTTTAGCAAGTTTGCTTGCAATGCAAGCGTCTATCAATTCGGAAATCTCACTTTGTAAGGAATATGATAATCGATATAACTGTTTAAGTGTCATCACTGGAAGATTCATCAGCTTTTTTTTCAATTCCAATAATAATAAAGCGGTCGCATATGCATCACTATCCGCTTGATGGGGCCTGGAATGGTCTAGATTTTCTTCTTTAGCCAGCTGGTGCAGCTTATATCCATCGGATGTTGGTTTTAATATTTTCGCTAACTCCACTGTATCAAGGGTTGAACCATAAAACGGCTCAAACCCGCATCGTACTAGTTCTTCCTGTAGAAAAGATAAATCAAATAATACATTATGGGCAACAAAACAAGCCCCTTCTATAAGCCGGGCAATATTTCCTGCAACATCTTCAAAGTCAGGTGCATTTTTTACCGTCTCGTTGCTTATTCCGGTCAACTCTTCAATAAACAAGGAAATTTCCTGTCCAGGGTGGATATATGTGGAGTATTCATCCACAATTTGGTCATTTTCGATGACCACGCCAGCAAATTGAATAATCCTATCCCCTTTTTTCGGAGAATTCCCTGTTGTTTCCAAATCGACCACTACATATCGTTGCATCATGAATTGTACACCTCAAACTTCACTTTCTCCACTTCCTGATGGAATTCTCTTATCTTTTTTATACCATAATAATCGTAATAAAGGAAACAAGCGGTTCACCAACGGACGAAAAGGGCCGGCACCTGTATGCATGATCCATGCATATTGTGCCGGCCCTCCGCTTACATGACTGTAGCTGCAGGTTCGTTTGAAATCAGATCAATGATTTTGTTATTTTCATCCATGATCGCAACTTTTGGTTTATGATCCCCCAGTTTATCCTCTGAAACCATCACATAAGAAATGATTATCACGATATCATCCGGCTGCACCAGTCTTGCTGCCGCTCCGTTCAAACACACGACACCGCTGCCCCGTTCTCCCGCAATCACATACGTTTCAAGTCGTGCACCATTATTATTATTCACGATGGCGACTTTTTCATTAGGCAGAATACCCACCGCATCAATTATATCCTCATCAATCGTAATGCTGCCTACATAGTTCAAATTAGCCTCAGTAACCCTTGCACGGTGGATTTTTCCATTCATCATCGTTCGAAACATCTCAATACCCCCTGATTTTCATGAATTATTCTACATTTAAAGTGATATTATCAATTAGTCTTGCATGCTTGAACTTGACAGCCATTGCAATGATGATGTTTCCAGCCAGCGATTCAAGCGGTTTAAGTTCCGGGTATTGATAGACTTCAATATAGTCGATCACTCCACTTGTGTGGGCACCAATATGTTCACTTACTAGAGCCGTGACGGTTGCTGCATTTCTTTCACCTGATTCAACCGCCTCTTTGGCCTTCAATAAACTTTGGTACAGCTCTTTAGCCTCCAAGCGCTCCTGAACTGATAGGTTCACATTTCGCGAGCTCTTCGCTAACCCATCTTCTTCACGTACAGTATCCACTGCAATAAGCTGGATAGGGAAATTGAAGTCTTTGATCAGTCCATCTATCACGGCGACTTGCTGGGCATCCTTCTTACCAAAGTAAGCTCTATCAGGAAGGATGATATTGAAGAATTTCGTTAAGACTGTCGCAACACCATCAAAGTGTCCGGGCCTTTGTCTGCCGCATAAAACATCCGTCCTGCTTTGGACAACAACTTTTACAGATGGTTCTTCACCGTACATTTCGTGGACAGTTGGATAGAAGAGATAATCAACTCCGCCATTGGCTGCGACTTTTTCATCACGTTCCAAATCCCGCGGATATGTTTCAAAATCCTCATTGGGTCCAAATTGCGTCGGATTGACAAAAATACTTAATACCACAATGTCATTTTCTTTGCGCGCCTTTTCCAAAAGGGTTGCATGCCCCTCATGTAAAAACCCCATTGTCGCTACATAGCCAATGCTTTTGTTATTGTTTTTTCCCTCTCTAAGTGCCAATTGCAAAGCAGCTGCTGATGTAAATGTTTTCATCTTTTCCCTCCGTAAAGTTCGGAAAGCTGCTCTTCCTTCATCGTGAATGTATGTTTCTCCGACGGAAAAACTTTAGATTTCACTTCATTCACGAAGCTTGTAAGCGCTTGGCCAATCAGTTCATTTGCATCTCCATAAACTTTTACGAATTTCGCCAGCCGGTCTACCCCGTACTTGATGACATCATGGTAAACGAGGACTTGACCATCCGTTTCAGCTCCTGCCCCAATTCCAATGGTTGGAATGTCAAGGTTCCGTGTGACGAGTTCCCCCACTTGATATGGAACACATTCTAAGACTACTGCCATCGCCCCCGCAGCTTCACACTTTCTCGCATCTTCCAAGAGCTGTGCTGCACTTTCGGCATCTTTTCCTTGTACTTTATATCCGCCCAGAACGCCGACTGATTGAGGAGTCAAGCCAAGATGGGCTACAACCGGGATGCCCGCCTTGGTCAATGCTGATATTTTTTCAACAACATCATCCGCTCCCTCAAGCTTTACGGCATCTGCATGACCTTCCTGCATGATCCTGGCTGCATTCTTGAGTGTTTCATCCATAGATAGGTGATAGCTCATAAATGGCATATCCGTTACGACAAATGTATTCGGTGCCCCGCGTTTTACTGCCTTTGTATGATGGATCATGTCATTCACCGTAACTGGAATCGTTGAATCATATCCCAATACGACCATTCCTAAAGAATCTCCGACTAAAATCATGTCTACACCTGATTGTTCGGCTAACTTTGCTGACGGGTAATCATAAGCCGTCAGCATGACAATCTTCTCTTGATTTTGTTTCATTTTCAAAAAATCTCCGGACAATTTCATTACGTTTCCTCCTTTTGATGGAGGAGATGAAAACATCAGCGAAAACTGGTGTCTATACATTCATCCGCAAAAAAAGGACTGACTAAAAAAGTATCTGTTTCGCTACGAAAAATGGCTGAAAAAGCCCAAATTCGATCAATAAACAGACTCATCTTTTAGTCAATCCCTTTGTTTCATCAGAAGTTTCATCCCTCCGTCCCCGTCCAGTTCTCTGGATCAAGGCAGATTTTCAAATAATTTGGTATTTATGGGGGTGCAGTTCACATGATACTGCCCACTTGCATTATATCAAGCCAAATTGAAAATTTCTATTTAATTTTCACGAATTTGACAAAAATCTACTGAATTTCAATATCTGCAGAATATATCGAATGTACGGTTCCTTTGCCGTCTTCAAGAAGTAAAACGCCTGAATCCGTTATGCCCAACGCTTTTCCGACAATCGTGTCATTAACGGTGCTCGCTTTGATTACCTGTCCAAGACTGATCGCATAACTCTCCCATAAATCCTTTATTGGCATGAAGCCCTGATCTAAATAGAGTTCGTACAAATTTTCCAGACGAAACAATGCTCGTTGAATGACCTTGGACCTTGAAACCGTCACTCCACTTTCTATGAGAAGGGAAGACGCCTTTTCCTGCAGATCTTCAGGAAAATCCTCCAATTGCTGATTGATATTCATTCCAATTCCGATAATGACAGAATGGATCCTATCTGATTCCGCCTGCATCTCCGTAAGGATGCCCACCACTTTCTTGCGATTCACCAAAATATCATTCGGCCACTTTATTTGCGGCTTCAAATCAGTGGTATCCTCTATAGCCTGAGCAACAGCGACCGCGGCCAATAATGTAAGCTGTGGAGCCTCATGAATCGGGATTTTCGGCCTCAAGATGAGACTCATCCATATGCCGCTGAATTTTGGGGAATGCCAAGATCTCATTAGCCTTCCTTTTCCGGATATCTGCTCCTCGGCAACGACGAGGGTCCCCTCCTGAACGCCTTCATTAGCGAGTTGATGCGCAATTTTTTGCGTGGATTCCACAGTTTCCTGATAGTGGATCATCTTGCCGATCGTTTTTGTTTCCAAGCCAAGCTGTATTTCGCTCTCGGACACTTTTTCCGGCGCTGATATGATCCGGTAGCCTTTTTTCCTTACGGCTTCAACATTATACCCTTCACTGCGCAGGTCTTCTATATGCTTCCAGACAGCTGTGCGCGAACAGCCAATGTATTCAGCAATTTCCTGACCGGATATAAATGCACCATCCGCTTTTGAGAGGGCTTCCATCAGCTTTGTTCTTAACTCAGATTGCATTTCACCAGCCACCTCTTTATTTCTTCTTTATCATTTCTTAATTCTTCATTCAAGACAGCTTTCAATACTTTTTCCAAGTATTCCTTGACCCATGGACCTGGCTTTTCTTGTTGCCAATTCAATAAATCCATTCCCGTAACGGCAAGATCCGACATTTGTTTAATAATAAGTCCATTATAGCTTTGATGTGCATTCTCCTCCGCATCCGATACATTCCCGCCAGTCATCGCCGCCCTGACTTTTGCAGCTTGTACAGTTACGTCATGCCCTGCCTGAAATACATCGATGGCTGATGGATCTTCTTTCTTCACTAGCTGTATCGTACGTTGAACGTTTCTTATGCTTTTCAATGGCAGCTTCCATTCCCTCAAAGCCTCTTCCATTTCCTGATCTTTTGTGTGAACCATGATTATAGACCATATTTCTGCCGCTTTCAGTTGATGAAGCGGCAGGTTCAGTAATTCCATTAAATGTTCCTTTTTACTGGAGAATAGAGGCAGGTATTGATACAAACCGCTTTCCAGCAAGAGTGAAAAAGCCCTTAACTTATTCGAGCCTGCCAATAGTTTCTCAAATTCAACCAGGATTCTTTCGACAGCAATTTCACTGATGATCTGGGCGTTTTCTTTAAGGGAATCAAAGGTTTCTTGATCCAGTTCAAAATCAAGTTGACTGATGAATCTTAATGCACGCATCATTCTCAATGCATCCTCATGAAACCTTTCATGCGGGTTGCCAACCGTGATGATCCTTTTTTCAGCCAAATCTCGCTTACCATTAAATGGATCGATGATCTTACCGGTCTTATCCATTGCCACTGCATTCATCGTAAAATCTCTTCTTTGCAAATCCTCAGTCAAAGAACGGACAAATTGTACAGCATCGGGTCTGCGAAAATCCGAATACCCGCTTTCCGTTCTAAACGTCGTAATTTCGTATGTACCCGTATCCGTTATGACGAGCACTGTTCCGTGGTCAATCCCGATATCAGCCGTATTAGGAAAAATCCTTTTGATTTCCTGGGGTGTTGCGGAAGTGGCGATGTCCACATCGTTAATGGGTCTGCCAAGGATATAATCCCTTACAGAGCCGCCAACGAAATAAGCCTCGTATCCTGCTTCTTCAATCAATTCCAGAATGGGTACTGATTTTAAGAATAATCGATCCATCAGCATCCCCTCCCTATTCGATGGATTTACCTTCAAGTGCTTGAATGTAGATGGCTTCATACTCAGCCATAATCGTATCACTATGAAATTCAGTATTGGCCCTTTCCAGCGCAGCTTCAGAAAAGCGTTTATGTAAAACCGGGTCGCTTAAAAGTCCAATCGCTTTTTCAGCAACCATTTTGACATCTCCCAATTCACAAATATAACCAGTCTCCCCGTCAACGATGACTTCAGGAATTCCCCCGATATTTGTCCCTATACAAGGAACTCCACATGCCATCGCCTCGAGTAGCACAAGTCCGAAACTCTCTTTTTCCGATAACAGGAATATCAAATCACTGATTGAATATAATTCGGCAAGGTTATCCTGCTTACCAAGAAACAAGACCGAATCATCGATTCCAAGATCATTAGCCAATTTCAAAACGGTTGTCACTTCCGGTCCGTCCCCTACGAGCAGAAGCTTTGCAGGCATTTTCTTTTGAGTTAGATAAAAAGCTTGGATGACGTCTTTCACTCGTTTGACCGAACGGAAATTCGAAACATGTATGATCACTTTTTCATCTGCACTGATTCCGTATTCATCCTTAAGGTAATCGGAATTGGATTTATGGTAATCTCTTTCATCAATAAAATTATAAACGGTTTTGATTTCCTTATCCGGTGCGATTAATTCGTGCGTCTGCTGAACAAGGGAATTAGATACTCCTGTAACGACATCCGATTGCTCTATCCCGAATTTTATCAAATTGGTCAATGAGGGATCATGGCCTAATACGGTTATGTCCGTACCATGCAGTGTGGTTACGATCTTTACTTCATTACCTGACATCTGCTTTGCAAGGATTGCACAAACAGCATGGGGAATTGCATAATGAACGTGGAGAATATCTAATTTCTCCCGCTTTACGACATCCGCTATCTTGCTCGCAAGCGCGAGGTCATATGGTGGATATTGAAAGACAGAATACGAGTTCACTTCAACTTGGTGATAAAAAATATTACAGTACATCTTATTCAAGCGAAAAGGGAGGCTTGAAGAAATGAAATGTATCTCATGTCCTTTTTCTGCAAGCATCTTGCCTAATTCAGTTGCTACGACACCAGAACCCCCAACTGTAGGGTAACAGGTAATTCCAATTTTTAATTTCATAAGATTATTTTTCTCCTAACAAGTCGGCATCGATCAGTAACGGTTTTTTAGTCATGAATCCCTCCGCATAGGCGACACCCACTTCTTTACCGAACATCCGCTCCCGTGCCTCGACAGTCTCGATATAGCCATTAACCAGCGGTGTTTCTACAGATACTTGACTTTCTTCGAATTGGCTGCGATATGCCCTAAGGCTATCCAGCTTTTTCGATATTGTGGAACTGATGTCCACGACGAAGTCCGGTTTGTGAAACCCATTGATCATATAATAGTACATATTTTGGACACGATGAGAATCCACGCCTGCTTCTTCCATATACTTCCTTACTCCTGCCGAAAAAACTGCTTCCTCCACTAATTTGGCACAGTTACCATGATCGGGATGGCGATCTTCCAAAAATGGTGCAAATACAAGTGCAGGCTTATATTGGCGAATGACCGTAATGATTTGATTTATGTATTCCGCTTTCATGTATAGGCCCCGGTCGGGTAAATCAAGGGAAATCCTCTTCACCCCAAGGATTTCAGCAGCCTTATGTGCTTCCTCCTGACGCAATGGAACGGTTCCATTGGAAGACATTTCAGCTTTTGTCAAATCACAAATGACAATTTCCCTGCCTTGTTGCGCATATTTGGCGATCGTGCCACCCATACCGATTTCAACATCATCCGCATGTGCGCCAAAAGCCAGAATATCTATGTTACTTTTGTTTATCATTTATCTCACCTTGTTTTTTCCGTAGTTTTAGCCAGTCCATATACCCATGCTTCAAACCTTGTATCAGCACTTCTGCCGTGCCCATATTTGTCGCCAAAGGAATTTCATAAACATCTGATAGGCGTATAAGCGCCGATACATCAGGTTCATGTGGCTGTGATGTCAATGGATCGCGGAAAAATAGGACCATGTCCATTTCTCCACGCGCGATCATCGCACCTATTTCCTGATCCCCTCCAAGAGGTCCTGAATGAAAACGATGGACAGGCAGCGATACTTCTTCCATGATTCTTTTCCCGGTCGTTCCTGTAGCATATAATTCATGCTGCTCAAATACATCTTTATAGGCTGTTACAAATTGAATGATATCTTCTTTTTTCATATCATGGGCAATTAAGGCAATTTTCATCGTAAACCCTCCTGATCCCTATTCAATAATATTTTCCAGGCCGTATACAAGAACATCCAATTTCATGACAGTATCGACAGCAAGTTTGACTCCTGACATGAAGGAAGCTCGATTAAAGGAATCATGCCGAACCGTCAATAACTCTCCATCACTTCCGAAAAGCACCTGTTGATGGGCAACCAATCCAGGTAGCCGGACACTGTGGATATGCATGCCATCTACATTTGCGCCTCTTGCCCCCTGTATGGTTTCTTTTTCATTAGGGTGCCCCTGTTGTTTCGTTTCACGTACTGCTGCAATCATGTCTGCCGTTTTTGAAGCAGTTCCAGAAGGTGCATCCAGTTTTTGATCATGGTGCATTTCTATGATTTCCACATCCGGGAAGTATTTTGCGGCCATTTGGGAAAACTTCATCATCAAAATGGCTCCAATTGCAAAGTTTGGCGCGATGATGCAACCAATGCCCTTTTCTTTTGTTAATGAATCCAGCTTCGTTAAATCTTCCTTAGTAAAACCAGTCGTTCCCACTACAGGGCGGATGCCATGATTAAGTGCCGTTTCGGTATGAAGCATCCCCACTTCCGGTGTGGTCAAATCAATCAATACATCCGCCTTTACGGAAGAAAAGCATTCATTTATATCAGAAAAAACAGGTGCTTCAATACCGTGAAAACCTTCTATTGCGGAGAGGCTTTCCCCGTTATGCTTGCGATCTATGACAGCTGCCAATTCAAACCCTTCTGTCCTATGTACAAGCTTCACCGCTTCATTACCCATTCTGCCACGTGGACCAGCTACAATCACTTTAACTTTACTCATCTTTACCTTCCTCCTCCATTTTTCCTTCTTTTCTTGTCCATCTATCTTTATCACGGGTTGTGAACTTTTTCATGACCAAATCATGCGAATTTTGAAGGTCGATCCCTAAAGAATTGGCAAAACAAATCAACACAAAAAGCATGTCCCCCAATTCCGCTTCAATCGTATTCTCTTCTTCTGTTGCCTTCTTTGGTTTTTCACCATGGTAATGATTGACTTCCCTAGCCAACTCCCCAAGTTCTTCAGACATACGGGCCAGCATGGCCAGAGGGCTGAAATATCCTTCTTTAAATTGTCCTATGTATTGGTCGACTTCCGCTTGCATTTGTTGAATCGTCTTATGGTTTTCCATATAGTCACCCATTCTTGAATTTCGTTTTCAAACATCATACCTTCTCCATGTTAGCTAAAAGTGAAACAGATGACAACAGATACGTTCACGAATCAAAATTGCCCATAGTTGGTTAATTAGTTATAATAAGTAAATTAATGAAATGTAAACCTTTGGAGGTATAGGACATGCTTTTGGGCTTAAAATTGAAAAATATCATCTTCATCCTTTTTGGGGCTGGAATCTTCGCCTTTGGCCTTGTGCATTTTAACATGCAGAACAACTTGGCCGAAGGCGGATTCACCGGTCTCACATTGATTATATATCAACTTATCGGGATAAATCCTTCTTATTCTAATTTGATTTTGAATATTCCCTTATTTTTAATAGGGTGGAAATATTTAGGGCGCACTTCTTTCTTTTATACGATTATCGGAACGGTTGGCCTCTCCGTTTGGCTATGGGTTTTCGAGAGATACGAAATCGAAATCAACCTCGGAAACGATTTGATGCTGGTCGCATTGTTCGCCGGGGTCTCTGTTGGTGTCGGGCTGGGCATCATCTTTCGTTACGGCGGGACAACAGGCGGAGTGGATATCATTGCCCGTTTTGCCCACCGTTACTTAGGAATGGGCATGGGACGTACGATGTTCATCTTTGATGCAGTCGTCATTAGCCTGTCCATCCTTACCTACCTGGATTACCGTGAAGCGATGTATACCCTTGTTGCCGTATTTATAGGTGCCAGAGTAATCGACTTTATGCAAGAAGGAGCCTATGCTGCTAGAGGTGCAATGATCATTAGTGATAAAAACATGGAAATTGCAGAAAAAATCATGAATGATATGGAGCGGGGCGTAACTGTATTAAGGGGATATGGATCCTTTACACGCAATGACCGGGAAGTACTCTATTGTGTTGTCGGGAAAAATGAGTTAGTCCGCTTAAAAAATGCCATAACATCGGTGGACCCACATGCATTTGTATCAGTAAGTGAAGTTCATGATGTATTGGGTGAGGGCTTTACCCTTGATGAGAACAAGAACCCCATTGAAAGGTAATCCATTGATTAATGTTGCCCTGTCTTACTGCATTTTATTAGCAATGTGCAGCAAAAACTCTTTAAAATGAAAGGCTTTGTTAAGTAGTGTTGTTGTTGTTTTTCAGGAATAAGAATGGGAACGTCCGATTTGGACGTTCCCATTCTTATTCCATTAAAGCCCCCTATAATGGAATAACCGTAAAGCTAATGAAGCTTTTTTAAAAGCTGCGTTTCCCTGGCCAAGCTCCTTGCATTTTACTAAGGAATACAATTTGCCCAATATGATATGCGTCGTGCATTGCTAAACTCTTCAGTTCAAGCACTAATGAATTATCTTCTCCTGGGATCTGTCTATACAAATCTTCATGTTCTGATTTTGCTAGTATTTTTCCAAGTTCACGATGAACATAAAAGTATTCTTGTTTTGTTTCCTTCCAATTTTCTAACGTCTCAGTTGGTAATCGAAATGTAGATTCATTATTTTCTGCCTGTGGTTCATTCGCTGTTTCACCAAGAAATCGCATCAGAAATCTCTTTTCATAGAAAAGTAAATGACAAACTAATTCCCAAATGGAATTCATTGCCACATCAGCTGGTTTCCAAATTGCCTGTTCAAAAGTAATATCCTCTAGCACTTTTTCAAGTGGTGGAAACCAGTCTTCTTCATCTAAGCAGCTTGCCCATTGTTGTAGCAAAAGTGTCTTTACATCCATTTTCTATTCCCTCCAATTTAACCCCTTTAATAGATAATCCCTTTGGTCAAAATTCATTTGCGGCGTGTTGTAGATAGCTCACGGTGTCATGCCAATTCCTTGATCAATTAAACTGGCCCTTTAACGGAACAATGAACGTTCCGTTATTTGGAAAATTCTGATAATATTAGTTTATCATAAGTTGTGTTAAGTGAGAAAGAACAACTGTATAAAACCATTTTGGTTTTCGTAAAGTTATCTTTTATATGTTTGAAGGTGTCTAAGAATTGGAACCAGCTCAAAAAATGGTCTAGATATTAAGTCGCTACATCATCATTACTTAACGACCATTCGATCAAATCAAATAACAACATTATTCTTTAACAAAGCCAAATGAAAAGGACCCCATCCCAAGATGGAGTCCTTTTTTCAAATTAATCTTCTTCCCTCATTCCTGTATACATAAGCAGAAGACGAACTAATTCCAGTACAGCTACAAGAGCGGCAGCAACATAAGTCATCGCAGCAGCACTTAATACTTTTTTCGTTTCCCGTTCTTCATCATTCCGGATGACCCCAGCGGAAACGAGTTGATCCATAGCCCTAGAAGAAGCATTGAATTCAACCGGCAGTGTTATCACTTGGAACAATACAGCAGCTGACATAAATACGATACCCGCCAAAAGCAAATTAGGAAGTGAAGCTAGCATCCCGATTAAAATCAAAATCCAAGATATGTTAGAGCCAAAATTAGCTACCGGTACTAATGCATGGCGGAAACGCAAGAATGCATATGCTTCTTTATCTTGAATCGCATGTCCCACTTCATGGGCTGCAACAGCTACGCCGGCAACTGAATGGCCGTGATAGTTATCCGTTGATAAACGCACCGTTTTGTCCCTTGGGTCATAATGGTCCGAAAGCATTCCAGGTGTCTCTTCGACCCTGACATTGAACAATCCATTTTGATCCAAAATGGCACGAGCCGTCTCAGCACCATTCATTCCGGAAGAGGCCGATACCTTTGAATATTTTTTATACGTGCTTTTCACTTTCATTTGTGCATAAATCGGGATTAAAATAATAATCGCCAAATAAATGAAATACATGGAATCCTCCTATAAATCTTATTACCCTTAATTCTATGGATTGAAGGCAACCCTGTCAAATATAGTGTTCTCTACCCGTGTCTTTTTAATCATTATGCTCTTTCCTTGGTTTTTCCCTATCACCTTTATATTTTCTCCAGCCTACATAAGAAAGCGTCATGATAATAATTGAGCCTGTCGAAATGATGACCCACCAAAGGGAAGGATCTGCATCATCCTCACCCATATCATCAAAAATGGAGGTTAGTTCGTTTTGCAACGCATCCAGTTCCTCTTGATTATCTCCATCACTGATTACCTCCGGGCGGTATTGGTTGATGTATTGAATCCTCGTGTCCAGTTGCTGCATCGTTTCTTTTGAAAGGTCGACTTTCAAGCTTGGATATATCATTTCATATTGTGATAGGAATAAGTTCAATTGGCTATTGAATGTAATTGTGTCTTGTTTGAT
This sequence comes from Peribacillus sp. NPDC055009, assembly GCF_053608705.1. Classification (NCBI taxonomy): domain Bacteria; kingdom Bacillati; phylum Bacillota; class Bacilli; order Caryophanales; family Bacillaceae; genus Peribacillus; species Peribacillus sp. NPDC055009. The sequence goes on from NZ_JBSGVZ010000007.1 coordinate 226,399, forward strand.
GGCGGCATTCTTTGTCTGCTGGAAAGAATTCATCATTTGATCCTCCATCTCTGTCCAAAGTGGCTGATGAGTGGACTTGACCGCATCAACAACAAGCCGGAACTTTGTAACAGAATTAACCTTTTCGGAATCTCCCTTGTTCATATCCTTTATTGTCATCAACGCCTCATTATGAGCTACAGTGATAATTCGAAGTTCGTCCATGTCAAGGATCTGCTCTTTCGCTGTATCTTTTAAAAACCGGTCAGAAAAAAACGTCAGCATCTTTTCCGAATCTCCATATCGCTTCAACTTGGTCATTTCCAAGGCTCTATCGGAAATGTCATCTAATTGCTCCAAACTTGAAGAGGATTCTGCATAGACAGGGAAATGTAAGACGACAAATAAAACAGCAATGGTTAATATGAATTTTTTCAACATGCTACTCGTCCCTCCTCATATCTCTACTAAAACGATATGAAAGAAAAAACATGAGTAGACCTCGTTCAACATAAAAAAGTTAACCATACTTTTACAAAGCTGTATTTAGTGTTGATTATTAAGAGATGAAGGACAGGGTGAACCGCTTTTTCCTATATCCAAAGAACCAGCCGACAAAAATGGAAAGTATGCTGAGCCAAAAAGTGAAATAACCTATCGAGTCCATATACACCAATAAATCACGGTATATTGGCATCATTTCAAAAACATAGTCGATTATGTCATTATGTATGGTCCAAATCCCTGCCACTATCAAATGCCAGGGTTTTATTCGATAAAACGGTGCATATAATACCCCTTGAATCGCCATCCCCAAATGAGAAGCCATTAACATATAACCTTCCCAAGGCAATGAACCTGTTGTCACTAAGGTCATCAAATTCATTACAACTGCCCATATGCCATATTTGAATAGTGTCATTATCGCCAACGCTTCAATAAGTCCAAAATTCCTTCTTAACAGGAACCCCAATAAAACAAAAACAAAAAACAGGCTAGCCGTCGGACTGTCCGGTACAAATGCCAAAAAAATCGCAGGAGTGTTTTCCAATTGACTGCCATACCAATAATATCCATAGGCAGTTCCGAATATATTTATTATTAATAACAAAACGAGCATTTGCCGATTTGCAAGGCAACTGTAGATAACATTCATTCTTTTACCCTCACTAACATTCTCATGTATTCTCATTTTACAGGCCATCAACCAGAAAACCAAGCATTCATTTCAATTTCTTCTCAATTACACTTCAATTTACCAATAAAAAAGCCGACAACCGTAGTCGTCAGCTTCATTTGCAGCATATGAAAGAAAATGCTGTGGATGGATATATTATTTTGCCGATAAACCAGATACAAATTCAGCTAATGTTGCCAATTCTTCATCTGTTCCTTTGAACATGCCAGCTGGCATAGCGCCCTGGCCTTTGACTGCGATTTTAGAGATTTCTTCTGGGCTCAAACCAGTGTCAATTAAGCTTGGCGCTCCTGCTCCACCAGTTAATTCTGCTCCATGACAGCTAATACAGCCATTAGAATCCATCAATTTATACCCATCGCTCTCTTTATCAATATCTGCACCTTCAACGATTGCTCCTTGCTTCTTGGAAGCTTCCCAATCGTGATGGGCTGCGGACTCCCATGTTAAATAGAAAACGCCGGCCATTGCCAATAGCATGAAGCCTACAGCAAAAGGACGTTTCGCCGGGCTCCGCTCTGGACCACGATCTAGAAAAGGTGCCAAGAGCAATGCCCCGAAAGCCAACCCAGGTATTACCATGGACCCGATTGCGTTATAAGGACCTGAAGCATAGGTATACTTAAGTAATTGGTAAAGGAATAGGAAATACCAGTCCGGCAGCGGAATATACCCTGTATCTGTAGGATCTGCTATCCTTTCCAATGGTGAAGGATGTGCAATTGTCAGGCAAAGATAACCTACAAGAAATACGGCTCCTACCATCCATTCTTTTAAAAGGAAATTAGGCCAAAATGCTTCAGTTTTCCCAGGATATTCTGAATAATCTTTCGGAATATTCGGTTTACGGTCCGCGGAGATACGCGAGTCACCTACGAATTTCATACCTTTCCCACGATGCATTGAACAATTCCCCTCCTTTATGAAAAGGTTTTTTTGGTTTTTGGTTCACCATTCTTTTATAGCGGACCTGAAATACCTTGTTTTCGGATCATCAGGAAATGAGCCGCTAGTAAAGCAAATAATGCTGCTGGCAGGAAGAATACATGAATCGCAAAGAATCGTGTCAATGTCTGTGCACCAACGATTGTTGGATCTCCTGCTATCAAAGTCTTGAGTGCCGGTCCCATTAACGGTACCGATTCGACAATTGTCAAAGTAACTTTCGTTGCGAATAGCGCTTTCATATCCCATGGCAATAAATAACCAGTCAAGCCTAGCGCCAGCATAATGAAGAAAATCAATACGCCGACCATCCAGTTCAATTCACGCGGTTTTTTGTAAGCTCCCTGGAAGAAGACACGAAGAGTATGTAAAAACATCATAACGATAACTAGACTTGCTCCCCAGTGATGCATACCACGGACAATTTGACCGAAGGCAACTTCATTTTGTAAATAATAAACAGATTCCCAAGCGTTTTTAATGTCCGGGACATAGTACATCGTCAAGAACATGCCTGACAAGATTTGGATGACCGTAATAAAGAAAGTTAACCCACCAAAACAATATACGAATGCAGAAAAATGATGTGCGGGGTTAACATGTTCAGGAACCTCATGGTCAGCAATATCCCGCCATAACGGCGTAATATCTAAACGCTCGTCCACCCAGTCATATAACTTTGTTAGCAATGTTTACGCCTCCCCGTGCGGTTTTAGTTGACCCAAATAAAGTATTCCATCTTTTTCTTTCGTGTCAAAGACATCCAATGGTGAAACCGGCGGTGTCCCTTTGACATTCATCCCATCTTTCGTATACCTGCCATAATGGCAAGGACAGAAAAATTGATTCGGATTAGTCTTATCCGTATTCCAGCCTACCGTACAGCCTAAATGCTTACAGATTGGAGATAAAGCAACGATCTTACCGTCATCCGTTTTGTAAACCCAAGCTGTATTTGTTTCTTCAGACTCATACCACCCATCGACCTGTTTAAAACTAAAGTCGACACGGGTTGGTTCGGTAGTCAGTTCACCTACCTTCTGTTTAGTTGCAACGTAATCCCCGCCTTTATCTGCTGATAATACAGGATCAATTGCAAACCTAACCATAGGCATCAACATACCGGCCGCCATAAATCCACCAACGCCAGTAAGTGTGTAATTAAGGAATTGACGTCGTGAAACATTATGCTTGCTCATGCGTTTTCCCCCCCTCTATTACTATACTGAGAGCCCAAAGGACCAATAAATAGCGACACTATAAAACTAGGACATTTCCATGATATCTCAATAATTTACCAAGGTCAATATTTGTAAAACCCAAAAGGTGGCAACTATGTGTCAAATAATGCGAAAAATCCTACTTTTTTTCATTTTTCCAATTATAAGAGAAAATATCAAGGATTTGGAGAACTTGCTGGTTAATCATTTCCCTTGCTTGTTCAATTTCAAGCCCTTCCAAGGGGATGGCAGGAATCCATACTAAATTATTTTCTAATTCCCGCTCTTCCTTTTTCCACTCGAAATCCGATGTAAGAAAAAAAACATGCTCGAAATTATTTTCTTTCACTTCATTGGCCCAACGCTTTAACCGCTCAACCTTATCCAATTCACCACTTAAGTAGTGAAATGTTGGCAATAGAAGAATCCTTCCTTTCATCTGCTTTTCAATTTCCAAGCTTAAAATGGTAAGAAATTCATTCATTGAGCCCGTTTGCTTCATTTGCCCTCGAAAAGAAAGGGGAACCAAAGGAATTAAAACGGTATCCACATACTCTTTTGACTGCATATACATGTCAAGATCTTTTGCTGTCCACTTCATGTTTTTTCTTCACTCCCGATTTTTAAATCAACTCCTTATCATTTTACCATTATTTTTATAACATCTTTACCATATACCCATAGTCTTTACAAAAATGTGGATTTTATCAATGTTTTATAAAAAATAAAAACCTTTCCTGATTACGGAAAGGTCAATTTATTTCATCCAAGTACTTTTAATTGATTCAATTGTTCGGTTAAGTTCTTAAATGCTTGTTCATCATGCTTATCAAGGGCTTCATCGATTTCCTTAAGCAGACGGTCCCTTTGAAAATACAACATGCTTCTTTCCAAAAATTGTTCAGCAAGCAGCTGGTCTTTTTCATTCGATGCCGTTGATTTCGGCATGAAGGGATTGTTCTCGAGTACCGCTGCATATTGATAGGAAGAATAAGAAGATTTAAAATTAAGCTGAATATAAATGTCTTCATCTCGATTTAAACGGATATCATGAAAAGATTTCTCTGCATCGGTCGTCATGATATTGGACTTATAGAACCTGAAAGGGACCTCATCCACACAATGTGTCGACATAATCAGTCCACGTGGGCAATATTGTGCATTTTCTACAAAATGAACCTTTTTCATTAGTTGATCATGACTCATTAAGTAATTCAATATCCACACACATTCTCTTCGTTTCAGTTGATAATGATTTAAAAACCACCGAATAAAATCCTTCTTCTCATTCACAGAAACAGGGGCAGCCACCATGAATTCCCTCCTCTGTCTAGATTTAGTTTCGTTTCACTTATCTACATTTCATCTGTGCTTTCACCTAGCCGCTCCAAAATCATCACATACTCATCATTCGCCGGGTTCATCTCAAGGAGCTTATTAAATACTTCTCTAGATGTGGCTCTGTCTCCTTCTTCAATTAAAAAGAAACCATAATCTTCAAGGAAATCTTGATTGTTCTTGAATGAATTATATGCTTTATGATAGCTGGTTAATGCCTCTTTAAATTGTTCAGTATGCTGATATGATACAGCAGCTATCCATTCAAACTGCGGATCATCCTCTCCATATCGCCTTACTTCACCAATACACTCCAATACATCTTCATACCTTTCGTGGTGCATATACAATTTCAAGAGGGTGAGTGCAGCTTCCAGGTATCCCGGATCAATGGCTAGTGCTTCTTTAAATAGATTTTCCGCCTCTTCATCAAGCCCGCTTTTCAAGGCTATCTTTCCACCGAAGAAGAAAAGTTCCTTATTGAATTCATCAGCCTTGATTCCTTCTTTGACTGTTTTCAAGGCATTTTCCAAATCTTCAAGATGTTCATAACTCTTTGCCAGGTACAAATATAAAGAATGGTATTCATGATCTAATTCTTTCAGTTCAATGAACTTTCGTACGGCTGTGTCATAAAGACCTGCCTGAAATGCTGTAAATGCATATTCAAATAGGGTATTGATTTCAAGTCCATCCTTTAAGGCCTTTTCAAAATGCGGAAGGGCCTCCTCGAACTTCCCCGAACTGCTTAATGCTTCAGCAAGCCTCTGATTGACATTAACACCAGCGATTTCTTGTTCCTGTTCCAAAACCTTTATGTAATTTGCAATGGCTTCCTGATCCCTTCCTTGATGAAAGAACAGTTCAGCTAGTGCAAAATCAATGATGATCTCATCTGGAAGCATTTCCTTGGCCTGCAGTAATTTCCTTTCGCTGACCTCGTCCATCCCCTGTAATTGATAGAGGTCCGCTTCCAAAAGCAAAGCACTTGGATATACTTCATCATCTGCACTTACTTTTTCAAGCATTAGCATCGCTTCATCTTCCTGGTCCATGTCAATCAGGATTTCTGCCAACGAAACAATTAATTCCCCTTCATTGGGATAGAGTTGCAGCAGATGTTCAAAAAGATCCTTTGCCTCCTCCGCAAAACCAAGCTGGAGCATTTCTTCGGCCAGCAACAATATGTCCTCTGCTGACTCTGATGATTTAATTCGATTTATATGTTTAAGAGCTTCTGTTAATTCCCCTTTTTTTAAATGCTGTATAACTTGTTCCACTGTGTTCATTGTTGAATCCTTCCTTTTGCATGATAGACTTGGTCCCTAGTCATACACACTCACGCCATAATGTAACATACTCTGCCATTAAGAACAAAATACCATATAATCGCGAGATGCATAGTAAACAGTATTCATTAGTTTACCATACTGTAGCCCTGTATTCCATCGATGAAGTCCCCTCCCATTCTCATTAAAAAAAGGTTACTAGTTAATTCTCCACGCTATGGTAAATCTCCTTTTTGATCATGAACACCATTTTCATTATTTTCATGATCAATACAGATAGAAAAAGCTCAAATGTTAGCGCTTTCAACACTTTCCAGCATTTAAAAAAAGTTTACAGACCAAATAAGGTATGTAAACTTTTTTTATATTCACTTTATCAATTGCGTCAAATGCCCAAAAAATTGTGGATATGATACATCTATGGCATCAGGGTCGGCAAGTTCCACTTCACCATCCGTTATCAAAGCCGCTACAGCAAGCATCATCCCGATACGATGGTCCCCATGGCTTGTAACCTTACCACCATTCAAGGCTTTACGCCCTTTGATGATCAATCCGTCTGCTGTCGGGGTTATATCTGCGCCCAGGACGGAAAGCTCATTTGCAACAGTATCAATTCGATTCGTCTCTTTCACTTTAAGTTCTGCTGCATCCTTGATTGTCGTTATCCCTTCAGCCTGTGTTGCCAGGAGTGCAATTACCGGTATTTCATCGATGAGACGGGGAATTAAATCACCGCTGATGGTCGTTCCCTTTAGCCGGGAGCTTCTGACAGTGATGTCTCCTGCAGGTTCACCCTTACTCGTCTTCTTCTCAATCGTAATATCCGCCCCCATCGATTTCATGACTTCGATGATTCCAGTCCTTGTCGAATTAAGGCCGACATTCTTTAAAACCACTTCACTATTTTCCGTAATCGCTGCAGCCACCATGAAGAAAGCCGCTGAAGAAATATCACCCGGGACATGGATGGTAGTCCCCTTGAAGACTTGGTTTCCGCTTACTTTAATCGTTTGACCGTCTTTTTCGATTTTTCCGCCAAACTCTTGAATCATTCGTTCTGTATGATCCCGGGTCTCTTCCGGTTCGATAATGATCGTTTCACCTTCTGCCTGTAAACCGGCCAAGATTATCGCTGATTTCACCTGCGCACTTGCCACAGGCAATTCATAGCGAAACCCTTGTAACTTGCCTCCTCTAATGAAGAGGGGGGTGTATTCGGCTCCTTTTCGACCGTCAATGACCGCTCCCATTTGACGAAGAGGGTTGACTACCCGGGTCATTGGACGTTTAGCTATTGATTCGTCACCTGCCAAAACGGCCGAAAATTCCTGTCCTGCCAAAATGCCCATCATTAACCTGATCGTGGTACCAGAGTTTCCGACATCCAGTACTGATTCCGGTTCCTTTAATCCATTAAAACCTTTGCCTTCAATTTTGACGTGCTGGCCATCTTGTTCAATATGAACTCCAAGCTGCTTAAAACAGGAAATCGTACTTAAACAATCGGCTCCTGGAAGAAAATTAGTGACTGTCGTTTCCCCCTCGGCAAGGGCTCCGAACATTATCGAACGATGGGAGATCGACTTATCTCCAGGTATGGCAATCGAACCACGTAATGATTGGATGTTCGTTTGTAATTTTTTTGTATTCATAAAACCATCCTTCCCTAAATGTTATGCCAGGATCGTTTCATAATCTGTATGTCTTGAAATACACTCTGCAGCTTTTATGCGGTCAACATCCGTTTGGAAGCTGATTACCAGCACACCGTATATCTCTTCCCTGGTTTCAATGATCCTTATGTTTGTAATGCTGATACCTTCTTGTGCCAAATATCCGGTAATCTCAGAAATTATTCCGGCATAATCCGGTATATCGATATATAAATCATAAAACGCTGGTATGGCGCCTTTCGCATGTGTTGGCAAATCATCCCTGAAGATCTTGGCATCGGTAAAGAATCGAAGGATTCCTTCACTATCTTCATTCGCGACCAGGCCTTTTATATGCTCCATTTCATTCAGCCAATCATTCATTAATTCAAGTAACACATCCCGGTTGTGTAACAAAATGTCACGCCACATTTCCGGACTGCTTGAAGCAATTCTTGTAATATCCCGAAATCCACCTGCTGCAAGCCTTGAAATCAACTTATTTTCCTTACTGTAATTTTCTGCCTGCTTAACGAGCCCCGATGCGACAATATGCGGGAAATGACTAATGACCCCAGTCAGCTTATCATGCATGGGAGGACTCACAACCAGAAAGTTCGCTCTTGTTCCTTGCAGCCACCCTTTCAGCTGCTCGACTTTTTCTTCTTCGATGGAATCTCCAGGAGTAAGCAAATAAAATGCATGTTCGAATAAATGCAATTTGGCTGCCGCAGCACCGCTTTTATGGGAACCAGCCATAGGGTGCCCCCCGATGAAAGCCACCCCTTTATCTATCAATGGTTTTGCTGCCTTAACGACTGTATCCTTCGTACTTCCTGCATCCGATATAAGGACATCACTTTTTAAATCCATTTCAGCCAATTGAGCTAAAATCTTCACGGTTTCATTGACAGGCACAGCAAGTAGAATCAAATCAGCATCACATGCTCCCGCTTCCAATGATGATACAGAATCATCAATGATCCCCAATAGCATCGATAGTTGAATATTCTTTTCACTTAGGTCCGTACCAACAATCACGGCTTCAGGATGTGCATGGCGTACAGCCATGGCCAATGATCCGCCAATTAGACCTAGACCTATTACAAAAACCTTACCTTTCACTCTTCTCTCCCCCGCATCTATTGTGCTCCTCTAGGTTTGATGAAACGTTAAAGCAGCGAATCAGAAGGTGCCTCAACTTCATTCAAAAAAGTTTTAATAGCGTTAATCATTCCTTCATTTTCTTCCGTCGAACCAACCGTGACCCTTAGGCTGTTAGGAAAACCGAAAGATTTCCCCGACCTTGCAATGTATCCGCGCTCAAGTAAATATTGAAACACCACATCGGCATCCTGTTTAAAATGGATAAAGATGAAATTACCTTGTGACGGGTAATAAGCTAAATTTACCTTATTGCAAAATTCATAGTACTGCTTGAGCCCTTTTTGATTTTCTTCCTTGCATTTTTCAATGAAGGCTTGATCTTCCAAAGCGACGATAGCAATATTCTGTGCGAATGTGTTGACATTGAATGGTTCCCGGGATGGATCCAGTTTCTGGATGATATCCTCATCCGCCAATCCGTACCCTACCCTAAAACTGGCAAGTCCATAGATTTTTGAGAATGTCCGGAGTATGATCAAATTTTTATATTTATTAATCCATTGATTCGTTCTCGGGTAATCCTCAGCCGTTGCATATTCACAGTAAGCTTCATCCAAAACGATAAGTACATCATCCGGCACTCTTTCAATGAATGATAATAAGTCCTGTTCCGAAATGTATTTACCTGTTGGATTATTTGGTGTACAAAGCCAGACAACAGCTGTTTTTTCATCTATAACTTTAAGCATTCCTTCTAGATCATGAGCACCATCAATATGAGGAACTTCCCTGATTTCCGCACCTTCTAGCGTGGCATTATGGCGGTACTGTGAAAAAGTGCCTGTTGCCATGACCGTATTCTTTCCAGCTCCCAATAGGCTTCTGGAGATGATTTGAATGTTCTCATCAGATCCATTTCCAAAAATAAGCTGAGTTTCTTTCACACCTGTATGTTTTGCAACAGCTTCCCTTAGCATCGTTGCATACCCATCTGGATAGATGGCAAACGAATGGGTTGAATTCCTAACGGACTCCTGTACCTTTTCCGAACAGCCGAAAGGATTTTCATTCGAAGCTAATTTCGTGATTTTTTCCAATCCGTATAATTTTTTCACTTCATCAGTGGATTTTCCCGGTTGATAAGACTTCAAGGAAAGGACCGCTTCATTCCATTTCATGTCAATCACCTCTATATTTTTATCACTTTAAAGTAAGAAAGTGTGAGAATAGTATATCATATTCATAGATTTAAAATCATCTTATATCTGCTTTGTCAAATCTGGCCGTAATACCGTAGCCCCTGCCTGGTATACATGCTGTATCTCTTTTTGAGATTTCGTCGTATTTACATGGATCATGACCCGAATGCAAAATGGCAAGGAATTGTTGACTGGTATTTCCTTCATGCATGTAACCGGTACATAAGTCCAGCCTTCGAATTTCCTCAAGGCTTTGGCAGGGAAGACAGAACGAATCTCTTCCGTAGCAGAAAAAAACACAGAAGCTACCATTTCAGGATCAATCTCGTTGACCTGAATGATCTCTGCCATCAACTTTTCGGCAGCGGAAATCACTTCCATTTCCGTGTCTCTTTCTACAGTAGTGGCACCCCTTATTCCTCTTATCACACATAGTCCCCCCTTCTCCTGAACTCTATATCATATCGGCCATTTCCTCTATCAGCTCAGTGTCGGCTATATCCATTAATAGCGGTGACCCCACTTCGTTTAGCAGGACAAAAGTAGCTGAATCATTGACCGATTTTTTGTCTGTTTTCATTAATTCAAGCAGCATTGCATGTTCAAGCCTGGTCGGAATCGTTATTTGATAGCCTAAAGAAGATACCCAGCTAATAAACTCATCCAGTTTAAAATCGAGATCCACTTTCTTTTTGCTTAATCTAAGAGCATATACCATCCCGATTAAAATGGATTCCCCATGCGTAAAGTTTCCGTATCCCATTGAACCTTCCACTGCATGACCGAGCGTATGACCAAAATTCAAGAAGGCACGAATGCCGTTTTCCTTCTCATCCTCTTCGACAACTTTAGCTTTGATTCCAATCCCTTTTGTAATCATTGTCAGAAATTGCTCATCCGTTATATCATTCAAATCAACAATATTCGACTTTAACCATAGATAAAATTCATTATCTGCTATCAATGAATGTTTAATGACTTCTGCAAAACCTGACCTTAATTCTTTAAGGGGCAGAGTTTTTAAAAATTCAAGATCATAAATGACCGCTTCAGGCTGATGAAAGGCCCCAATCATATTTTTCCCTAGCGGGTGATTGATGGCAACCTTGCCGCCCACTGCACTATCGTGGGCGAGTAAAGTCGTCGGAACCTGTATAAATGGAATCCCTCTCATAAATGTAGCCGCAACAAATCCAGCCAAATCACCTACTGCACCACCGCCAAGGGCGATAATCAATGACTTGCGATTAATCTGTTGAGTTAAGCAGAAGCTTTGGCATTCATAAAACACATCGAATGTTTTAGCATGCTCCCCTTCTGGCACTACATGATGCAGAACAGGTTTCCCCGTCTTGATCAGGGCGTTTTTCACGGTCTGCAAATGAAGTGCCGCCACTTTCTCATCAGTTATGATCAGAATCTTGTTTAGATAATTTAATTCATGTGATATTAATTCGGGCAATTCATTTATTGCCTTCTTGCCAATTAAAACCGGATATTGCTTGGAAGCCGTTTTTATTTGGATGGATTCCATGTTTTAAAACCCCTTTACTTCTTCCCGATATGATCTTATGTATTCCGCTAATTGCTCATAACGATCTGAAGGGAATTGATCAACGATGGCAGCCGCCAGTTCCCATGCTACTACCGCCTCAGCAACCACCGCTGCTGCAGGAACCGCACAACTATCGGAACGTTCGACACTTGCTTCAAACACTTCCTTCGTATCAATATCAACGCTTTTCAAAGGTTTATATAAAGTGGGGATCGGCTTCATCACACCGCGTACAACTATCGGCATTCCAGTTGTCATACCGCCTTCAAAACCGCCAAGGCGATTGGTTTTCCGGTAATAGCCCTGTTCTTCGTCCCATGCTATTTCATCATGGACATCACTGCCAAATAGATGGGCAGCTTCAAATCCAAGACCTATTTCCACCCCTTTAAATGCATTGATGCTCATTATCGATGCGGCTAGTTTTGCATCAAGCTTACGGTCATAATGCACATAACTTCCTACACCTACCGGCATTCCTTCTACAATCACTTCAACGATGCCGCCGATGGAGTCTCCTTTTTGTTTCGCTTCATCAATTGCATCCTTCATCTGCTGTTCTACGTTCTTGTCAAAACATCTAACAGAAGATTCTTCTGTTACTTGTTGCAATTGCTGAATATTTTCGTATTTTGGCGGTTCTGCCTTCACTCCGCCAATTTCCAAGACATGAGATGCCACTTCTATCCCCAATAAAGACAATAGTTTTTTAGCGACAGCTCCTGCTGCCACCCTTACTGTAGTTTCACGGGCTGAAGAGCGTTCCAGAACATTTCTCAAATCGCGGTGCCCATATTTAATCCCGCCGTTCAAGTCGGCATGACCAGGACGTGGCCGGGTGATTTTACGTTTAATTTCTTCAGCTTCCTCTTCTGAAAGCCCTTCGCTTCCCATAATCTTTGTCCAATGCTTCCAGTCATCGTTCTCAACCACCAAAGCAACCGGTGAACCGAGTGTGTAGCCATGTCTGATTCCCGAAGAAATAAAAGCCTGATCTTTCTCGATCTGCATCCTTCTTCCACGTCCATGCCCTTTTTGCCGGCGTCCTAATTCTTGATTGATATCCTCTTTCGAAATCGGCATTCCTGCCGGTAATCCTTCAATGATAGTAGTCAATTGCGGACCATGTGATTCTCCCGCTGTTAAATATCTCATCTTCCAGCCCCCTTTTAGCACTTTAAAGTGTATATGTATCAATATACCACAATTTTATGAAATGTGGGTATATGTAAAACGTAAAAACCATATTGTTTGAATTTAATCACTTTTCTTTCTATTTTACAAGTACTTAAACATTTTCGATATAGTTTATTCTTTCAAATTAGAGTTCTACTGGAACTGCTATTACACGGCAAACGAAAAGGGACTGAATGCGCACGTGCAGAATCAGTCCCTTTTTTCTAAAGTATTTCCTTTTTCTTATAAAAAAATGTATCGATCGTTTCAAATTGATAGTTTCCTGGGGTGAATATTTGCTCTGTACTTCCTACAAAAAATACACCGCCGCTTTTTAGCGATACACTGAATTTTTCATATAATAAATTCTTGGCTTCTTCAGTGAAATAAATTAAAACATTGCGGCAAACGATTAAATCGAAGCCTTCGTCGAATCGGTCAGCAAGAAGGTTTTGTTTTTTAAAGGTCACCCTTCTCTTGATTTCATCATCGACACGATAATAATCCGCTTTTTTTTCAAAGCATTTCCTTTTTATTTCCTCAGGCACTTCATTTAAGGAACGTTCGGGATACAGCCCCAATTTCGCTCGCTCCAATACATTTTCATCGAGATCCGTTGCCAATATCTCTATCTGGCTAAGTGGGACCAGATTGGATAATATCATGGCAATCGTATATGGTTCCTCACCAGTTGAGCAGGCAGCACTCCAAATTTTCAACTTTTTTTTGCTTTCTAATAACCTAGGCAGGATTTTCCGCTCCAACACTTCCCATCTTTTCGCATTTCTATAAAATTCGGAAACGTTGATTGTCATTCTATCCAAAAACTCATTTAAAACATCGGGATTGGCTTGCATGTCTTTGTAGTATTCACGAAATGAATGATATCCTCTTTTTTCATATAGAGATGTTAGTCGCCTTTTCATTTGTCCTTCCTTATATAATGCCAAATCAATGCCTGTCAGCATTTTGATATTACGAATAAACTCTTCATATTCTTGAGGCATTCCCACGACTCCCCTGCACATAATTATTTTAGTGATTCTTACCTTTATATATATCGGAAAGTGCCATATTTTCTTTAAACTAAAATAATCCCTTACGTTGCTGCTTGAAACTAAAAAAGCAATTAAAAAAAGCGGGTTCCATCGCATAATGACGATGGAACCCGCTTTTTTAAAGAAATCGTATTAATTAATAAACCCACTCGTTAACAAGTTTAGAGTACTCAACAAGTTCTTCTTCTTTGAAGAATAGACCGATTTCGCGTACAGCGCTTTCAGCTGAATCAGATCCGTGAATGATGTTTTTGCCGACAGTTACGGCAAAATCGCCACGAATTGTTGCTGCTGCTGCATCTTTAGGGTTAGTGGCACCCATCATTTGACGTGCAGTAGCGATTACGTTTTCACCTTCCCAAACCATTGCGAAGACAGGACCTGAAGTAATGAAGTCCACTAGTTCGCCAAAGAAAGGACGTTCTTTGTGCTCGCCATAATGTTGCTCAGCCAATTCTTGAGAAATGACCATTAATTTTGCTCCTGCAAGAAGGAAGCCTTTCTTTTCAAAACGGGAAACGATTTCACCGATTAAATTGCGTTGAACGCCGTCAGGCTTTACCATTAAAAATGTTCTTTCCATGAATGTCACTCCTAATATGTATCATTGTTATTTGCCTATATAAGGCAATACTTTTAGAATATTACCATTGTTTGATGAGTTTCGCAACTCCCATTATCAAAACTTTCTTTTTCCGATATTTTTCGCGATATCCGATAAAGTTTTTCTAGCTTTAATGGCAGGAAGACCTTTCAACTCGGTAAAAGCCTTTTCTAAATACATATCACTGATCCTCGCTGCCTGTTCAATGGCACCGGAAGTTTTTATCGCATGAATTATATGGGACATTTCGTCTTTTGGCGTATCTTCCCGAACTGTTTCGATAAGCTTTTTTAACTTTGGATCTTCCATAGCAATCAATACGGGTAAAGTGATATTACCTTGAATCAAATCACTGCCGGCAGGTTTCCCAAGTTCTTCTTCCGAAGCAGTAAAATCCAATATATCATCGGTGATTTGATAAGACATACCGACATAATATCCGAATTTAAATAGCTTTTGGTGAATTCTCTCTTCAACACCCGCTGAAATGGCTCCCAACTGGCAGCTGGATGCAATGAGCAGTGCTGTTTTCCGTTTGATCCTTCTAAAGTATATCCGCCAATTCTGTTCGAAATTGTATTTATCTTTTATTTGTTCAATCTCCCCAAGACATAGTTCAACCATAGTATCAGCGAGAATTTGATGCGCTAGCGGAGACTCGATAACCGCCATCATTTCCAGTGCACGAGCAAAAATGAAGTCGCCTGTGTACATGGCGACACGATTATCCCATTTTGATTTAATGGTAGCAGATCCCCTGCGTAAATCCGCATCATCCACAACATCATCATGCACAAGGGAAGCTGTATGAATTAGTTCCAAAGTCGCTGCGACATGCTTTACGACATGAATATCATAGTTGCCAAACTTCGCACCCAATAGGACGAATACCGGACGGATCCGTTTTCCACCGGATTGCAGCAAATGCAGGGAAGCTTCCCTTAAAACCGTGGAATCCGCTTCGATTGCGGCTTCCAGTTCTTTTTCTATTAATTGCAAATCTGCATTCAAAAATGAATACATCATTTTAAATTTCATACATTCCACCCAGCTTTGTCCATTGCTATTATGCTTATTTTGAAGGCTTGTACCCGAAATGTGTTGCTGCTACCCCACCGAAATGGGCCTTATAACTGACTTTTTCCATTCCCGCCTGCTTGAACATGTTTTCAAGCTTTTTCATGCCAGGGAAATCCCGAGCCGATTCTTGCAGCCATGAGTATTCACTATAGCTTTTTGCGAATAATTTACCGAACATGGGCATGATGAAACGGAAATAAAAATAATAGCCCTGTTTAAAGCCAAGCATCGTAGGCTGTGAAGTATCCAGGCAAACGATCATTCCACCCGGCTTGGCTACCCTGTTTAACTCTTTAAGCACTTTCATGTAATCGGGGACATTCCGCAGCCCGAAACCGATCGTGACATAGTCAAAGCTATTATCCTCAAAAGGAAGCTCCATTGCATTCCCATGCATTAGGGACACTTGCTCTAGATTGAGTTCATTTACCTTTTGTTCGCCGATTTTCAGCATGTTCTTACTAAAATCCAGACCAACAACCTTTCCTTCTGGTCCTACTTCATTAGCAAGGGCAATGGTCCAGTCCGCTGTTCCACAGCATACATCCAGTGCATGGGCGCCTTTTGGGACATTCATGATGGCCATTGTAGCCTTCCGCCATTTAAGATGCTGTTTAAAGCTGATGAGGGAATTCATCTTGTCATAATTTCCGTAGATCTTTTCAAAGACATGATGAACTTTTTGCTCTTTAGACTGCTCCATGATTCACCCTTCTTTCACATATGAATTTGCTATACTCTCTGTTTGTTCCAAGATGGCCTTCACTCTTTCAAGAAGTTCATCATCCAACTTAGCCAGCTTCCGCATCGAGCACTGTACGGATTGCCTGGCATCCCTCAGGCACTTGTCGAATTGGGTGCGTACCTGTTCTTCTTTTTCCGAAATGGTAACTTCCCCGCCAATCGAGTCATCGAGAGGCATTTCCCTTAGGACATCAAAAACTATCGATTGCCCCGACTCCATATAACTGCTCTTCTCGGCATGCAACCGTTTTAAAAGCAGCAGATCTTCCGCTACTTCTATCCAGGTAGGCTCATTATAGTAATCCGCGAGTTTATGAATCAGGGAAGCCTCGATCGCTTTGATCGTCATTAAAAGCGTTGGGACATCATTAATGGACCCTTGTTGGTAAAGAATGATTTTATTGTCATTTATTTTTTTTATTGCGCTCGAAAGTATACGGATCATATCAACATTACCTACACTGGCAAGCACTTGATAATATAAGCCACTATAGTAATCACCGGCAAGCACTTGTAATTGACGATTTTTCAATACCTCGGGCAACTCGGTTCCTTCTCCTGAATTCGAGACGATTTCATGGGTATCCAGAGCTATTTGCACTAACATGGTTGAAATGATGTATTGATTGCGTTTTTCGCTTAAAACGTCCAAATCGTTAAACAATCCCCAAAGCAATATCAGTTTATCTTCGTCCAGGCTTGGCTTTTGTATATACTTCAATAAATATGGATGTTGAGCTTTCGTTTCTATTAATCGCTTTAATTGCCTTATGTCGTCCGTTATGTTTAACAATTGAGATCACCCTTGCATCCCCGAAAGATAATTTTTTTCATACATATTGGTTTCTGTCTGTGTAAAATACACATTATTATACCATAAAAACAATCAGATGAAATGGTCAACGTTTATAAAATGAAACTTCCAAAGGTAAGGAAATTATCGACTTTTGCTCTTCAAAAAAATGGATGCGGGAAATTTACAGCTTGTTAAACGTGATATCAGATGATTGATTTACTAATTAACCAAGTAATGAGAATATCATTTGTCAGGTGAATTCTTTTTGGAATCACTTTCTATCTCTCCGAATGGAGTATAGACTTTTGCATGGCCCCTGATTTTAATTGCCGAGGTATGTTCCGTGAATTGTGCGATCATCACCTCTCCTGAGTCAAGTTTTTCGGAGTGATGAAACTTGGTGTCCGTTCCCCTTGTCAACCCGATGACGTTCACACTATCCTCAATGGCTTTGATTACGACAAAATCATTCAAGATCTTTTTTTCATTCATTTTTTCCTGCCCCCATGTCCTTAGTCTTTAATGAATGCCAGCACTTCAGCTCTAGTACGATGATCCTTCGCAAAAGTTCCCCTTACAGCTGAGGTCACTGTTTTAGATCCAGGTTTTTTTACACCTCGCATGGTCATGCACATATGTTCAGCCTCTACTACAACCATTACACCATGAGGCTCGAGCTTTTCCATTATCGAGTCAGCAACTGTGGAAGTGATGCGCTCTTGAAGCTGCGGACGCTTCGATACAGCCTCAACCGCCCGTGCCAATTTACTTAAGCCAGTCACTTTTCCGTTTTTCGGAATATATGCTACATGGGCTTTCCCGTAAAAAGGGACTAAATGATGTTCACATACTGAGTAAAACGGAATATCTTTTACAAGTACGAGTTCTTCATGGTCCTCTCCAAAAACAGTATCGAAATATTCCTTTGGATCCTGATTAAGTCCAGAAAAAATTTCTTCATACATTCTGGCTACACGGCCAGGAGTATCCAGCAGTCCTTCCCTCGTTGGGTCTTCCCCTACAGCCTCAAGAAGCATTTTAACCGCTTCTTCCAATTTGGCATGATCAACATTAGCCATTTTTGTACCTCCTAAAAAATCAATAATATTATGTATTCAGATAAAAAATCCAAAGCGCGTTGCACCCGGATATCCATAATTGCAATTATTAAAGAAGACCCCTACATTGAGCCCTTGAACGGCAGTTTCGCCGGAAGCGGTTTTTGGATGGTCATTTCCTTGTGACGGATTAACCATCTACAGCGTTCCTAAAATATTCACTGTCTTTTATATTATCACAGATGGAATTTAAGAAGCAAAAAAAGGGCCGCGTTTTCACGCGGCCCTTTTCGGTTAAGCACCCGTATGTAATGGTAGAATTACTTCACTGCATCTTTCAGCGCTTTACCGGGTTTGAAAGCTGGCACTTTGCTAGCTGCAATTTCGATTTCGTCACCAGTTTGTGGGTTACGGCCTTTACGAGCCGCACGTTCACGAACTTCAAAGTTACCAAAACCAATCAATTGGACTTTATCACCGTTTTTTAGAGCTTCTAAGATTGTATCAAAAACAGCATCAACAGCTTTTGTAGCGTCTTTCTTAGAAATTTCAGTTGCTGTAACAACTTCATTAATTAATTCTGTTTTGTTCATGCCATTCACCTCCTCCCAAAAGGAATCTTTATAAAAAATCATTATTACAACACTATAATAGTGATTTGATATTAGCTTCGGTCCAAAATTTCCATTCCCTGGCAATCAAGGATTACCAAGCCGAATTGATTTCCAAATAATTCATACGAAAAGTTTATAAATACGTTGAAATCGCTGTTATAACGCGTTTTCTGTATGTAGATTATCACAAATCCTATTAGCTTAGCAAGGGAATTCAAAAAATAATGGGAATCTTTTCATTAATAATTGTATATATT